>JBIJDP010000081.1:0-7761 GCA_044344065.1 Opitutaceae bacterium | reverse complement strand
TGTCCGCCCAGGCCGTGAGCTTCGGACTGCCGTTCTACATCGGCCGCGGGTTTTGGCTGCATGACGGACGGAATTTCCGCTTCGGCCAGCGTTGCTCCTTTGGCGAGTTCGCGCGGATCATGGACCATGGTTCCATCACCGTGGGCGATGATTTCATCGCCGCCACGGGCCTGCAGATCAACAGCGGCACCCATGATCCCTCGACCATGTTGCCGCGGGCCGTACCGATCCAGATCGGGCACCGGGTGTGGTGCGGAGCCAATGTCACCATCATCGCCGGCGCCATGATCGGCGACGATGTCGTCATTGGCGCAGGCGCACTGGTCCGCTCCCCCATCCCCCCGGGCTCCATCGCCGCCGGCGTCCCGGCCCGGGTCATCCGCAAACTGGAACGCAACGGCACGAAACCACTCCAATGGCATCTGAACTCCAGCGCCTGAACCTGGGCTGCGGCGACGTGTTTCTGCCCGGGTGGCGCAACCTGGATTTCGTCGCCCGTCCTCCCCAAGTGGTCAGGCATGATTTGCGCGAGACCCTGCCCCTGCCGGCGGGCAGCTGCGAGGTCGCGTATCATTCGCACGTCCTGGAACACTTTGACCCGGCGGAGGCCGATCGATTCCTGGCCGAGTGCCACCGCGTGCTGGCGCCCGGCGGCGTGCTCCGCGTGGTCGTGCCCGATCTGGAGCAAAAGGCGCGCCTCTACCTGGACCGACTGGCGGCAGCGGCCGGGAAACCCGATGACCCCGCCCTGGCTGGCCAGCACCAGTGGATGACCCTGGAAATGCTTGATCAGCTGGCGCGGCGGAAAGCCGGCGGCGAAATGGCGCCCTTCATGCACAGCCGGCAATGCGGCGAATGGGTTCGCGCCCGGATTGGCGACGAATTCGACAAGGCCGCGGCCAATCCCGAAGTCCGGCCGCAACCGCCAGCGCCCGGCCTGCGCCGGCAATTGCAGGACTGGCTGGCCGGCCGGGCGCGCCGCCGCCTGGGGTTGGATCGCAGCGAGGTGGACGAAGCCAGGTTCCGGCAGACGGGAGAATTGCACCGCTGGATGTATGACCGGGTTTCGCTCGCCGCCCTGCTGACCCGCATCGGTTTTGCGGATGTTACGGTCGTCAAGGCGGACGTCAGCCGCATCCGTGAGTGGTCCGACAACGGCCTTTTTCTGGACATGGGACCCGCCGGATTGCGAAGGCCGGACAGTCTTTTTATGGAAGCCCTGCGCCCTTGAACACGAATCAAGCCCTACGCATCACGCATCTCGCCACCACGATGGCGGATGGCGCGGGCATCGCCGCCCGCCGCATTCATGAGGCCCTCAACCGCGCTGGTTGCGACACCCGCATGCTCGCACGTGACAACCAAGTCGGCTCCGTCGCCACCGCCTTCACCGGCACGCCGATGCCCGGCCGGCGCGAGCGCCTGAGCCGCCATCTGCCCTGGCTCGGCAACTTTGCGCAGCGGATGGAATATCGCATCCGGCGCGAACTCGCCGAGGCGGCCCGGCATGGCAGCTGGGAACTCTTCTCCCCGCCTTTCTCCCGCTGCCGGCCGGAGCGCCATGAATGGGTCCGGACCGCCGATGTGGTGCATCTCCATTGGGTCGCCGGCTTCATCGACTATCCCCGTTTCTTTGCCACCCAGCGGCGCCCGTTGGTCTGGACCCTGCACGACCAGAATCCGGGGCTGGGCGGTTTCCACTACGCCAGTGACCTCGGGGCCAATCCGCGGCTTTCGACCCTCGAGTGGGACTGTGCCGCCGTCAAACGGCAGGCCCTCGCCGGCCATGCCCTCGTCGTCGTCGGCAACAGTGCGTGGACCACCGTGGCCGCCAGCAAATCCGCGGGGTTTCCGGCCGGCACGCGCTTCGAGACCATCTACTACCCACTCGACTGCGAGGTGTTCTCGCCCATTGCCAAGCCCGCCGCGCGCACGGCCCTCGGCCTGACCCCGGACGGCCTTGTGGTCGGCTTTGCCTCCGCCAGCCTGACCAACACGCGGAAGGGCCTGGGTGATCTCATCGCCGCCCTGGGCCTGCTGGTGGAGAACCGGCTGGATGCCCCGCCCATCACCTTGCTGAGCTTCGGCCGCGAACCCGACCAGAAGATGGTGCAGGGCCTGCGCCTGCCCTGGGTGCACCTCGGGCATCTGGACTCCGACACAATCAAGCGGGCCGCCTATTCCGCCATGGATTGCTTTGTCGTTCCCTCACGGGCGGAAGCCTTTGGCCAGACTGCGATCGAGGCCATGGCCTGCGGGACCGCCGTGATCGGCACGGATGTCGGCGGACTGCGTGAAGCCCTGGACCACGGCCGGGCCGGCCGCCTGGTACCGGCGGGTGATATCCCGGCCATCGCCGCCGCCATCCACCAACTGGCCGACGACCCCGATACCCGTGCGGCCTTCGCCGACCTTGGCCGGAAGCACGTCATGGCCCGCCATGATCCGCTGCTATGCGCACGCCAGTACCAAAAGCTTTATCATGAACTCAAGCAACCTGCCCGGGGTTGAAACGAACCTGTTTCCGCAGCCATGAGGCGAATGCTGTCAGCCATGAAGGCCAGAATCCGGATCCTGCTCCGCCTGCTGGAGCTCGGCGAAAATCCGATCTTGCTCACCAAGTACTTCCCGGGCCGCAACGCCCGGACCGGGCTTGCATTGCAATACCAACCTGCGCCTGCAGGTGCCGCCCTGCCGGTCCCTCCCCGCGATCTCTGGCTGGGTTATGGCAACGATGAAAAAAGCTATGTTGAATCCGGCCGCGAGGATGTTGCGCGGATGCTAGAGGTTATCTCCAAGTCTGACGTCGGATTCGATCCGGGCGTCCGGCCAATCCTCGACCTCGGCTGCGGCGGAGGCCGGATGATCCGGCATCTGGTGAATTTTGCGGCACGGACCGAGGTCTGGGGACTCGACCTGAGTGCGCCCCACATCAACTGGCTCAAGACCCACCTCAATCCGCCCTTCCGGTTCGCCCTGAACACCACCATCCCGCACCTGCCCTTCCCGGACGGACATTTCGGCCTGGTTTACTGCGGATCGGTTTTCACGCACATCGACGACTTCGCGGAAAGCTGGTTCCTCGAGATCCGGCGCGTGCTGGGTCCGGGCGGCATGCTCTACTGCACGGTGCATGATGAGCATACCCTGCAAGTGCTCGCCACGCAGCCGCAGCATCCGCTGGCCCAAAACCTGAAGGAGCACTCCCTGCTCACCCCCGGGGTCGAGCCCGCCGACATCACGGTCATCGGGCAGGATGCAGGATCCAATGTCTTTTACCGCGCGCGCTATCTGCAGGCCTTCCTGGGTCCCTTGTTCGAGATCCTTTCCGTCAATCCCCAAGCCTACGGTTATCAGACGGCCTGGGTCCTGCGCAAACGCTAGGTTCGCCCTTGTTTTTGGACACGTCGCTCCGCTCCCGAATCAAACGCATCCCGGTACTCGGAACTGCCCTTGAATCCACCTGGCGCGCCATCACCGGGCGGCGGGACCTTGCGTATGTGCTAGTGCGCAGCCGGATCCTGCCGGCCGATGCCTGCCTGGTCAAAATCGGCGCCAATGACGGCTACCTGGACGACCCCACCGCCCAACTCCTTCGTCGCCGGCCCGCCATGCGCTGCGTGTTTGTGGAACCGGTGCCCCAGCTCCTGTCACGGGCGCGTCAGCGCTGGGGAACCGACCCGAGGTTCAACTATGTGCAGGCGGCGATCAATGATGGCAGCGCCGCTGAATTCTATTACGTGGACGACTCGGCCAAGGCTCAACTTCCGGATCTCCACATTGATCCGGACCAGCTCGGTTCCTTTGACCGGCAGCACATTCTCAAGCACCCGGACGGCGAGCGGCTGGCGCCGTTTATCCGCAGCCTAGCAGTTGAGGGCATGTCACTGGACGCCCTCCTTCAAGTCACCAAGCTGACCCGGCTCGATATCCTGCATGTGGACGCCGAGGGCTGGGACTGGAGAATCCTCTCCCAACTTGATCTCAATCGCTGGCAGCCGGCCTACATATTGTTTGAGCACATCCATCTGACCGAGGAGGAAAGGGATGAAGCCAAGGTCCGTCTTTCACCCGGTTATGATCTTGAGGTTTTTGGCACCGATTGGCTGTGGACCCGCAAGACTTCGGCCGGTGCCCGCGCATGACATCCGCCACGCCTATCAGAAGCTTGCTGGCTGAATTGCCACCTCCGCCTGCGGCCAAACCGGGCTGGCCCTGGACCGAAGGGACGAACTGCCCACCGGATGCCGAAACCAAGACCTGGCCGCGCATCACGCTGGTCACTCCTTCTTTCAATCAAGCCGCCTACCTCGAGGAAACGATCCGCTCGGTCTTGCTCCAGGGTTACCCGAATCTCCAATACCTCGTCATCGACGGCGGCAGCACCGACGGAAGCGTCGACATCATCAGGAAATATGCACCGTGGCTCGATCACTGGGTCAGCGAATCCGATCGCGGACAATCCCACGCCATTCAAAAGGGAATCACCCGCGCGAACGGTGAATGGTTCAACTGGATCAACAGCGACGATTTCCTCGCCCCCGGCGCCCTGTTTGCACTCGCGTCGGCCCTGGAGCCACCCGGCGCGGTCGCTGTTTGCGGCATGACGGCCAATCTTCAGGGCCGTGACGTCTTCTCCCGCTATACGGCGAGCATCCGACCCGACTGGCCGGGCGGTCTCTTCTCCCTGAGGGTTAATCAGCCCGGTTCACTGCTTCACCTGCCGGCCGTTCGGCAGGCCGGCGGCGTGCGCGAGGATCTGCATCTGGTCATGGACCTGGACCTTTGGCTGCGTCTCTTGCGCCGTCACGGTCCCACCGCTTTCCGGCAGATTGACCGGGAGGTTGCCACCTACCGGTACCACGAGGCTGCAAAAACCTGCGCGGGCACTGATGTCTTCGCCCTGGAGGAATTTGCGGTGCTCGCCGATCTCGCCGCCTCGATCCCGGGCCTCAACCTCGCCGAGGGACTTCAACAACTGCGCGCCCGCTGCAGCGTGGTTCGTGTACCTACAACCAGCGATGGTCCGGTCATTCTTGCGCCAACTGCCGAGCGGGCGTGGATCGAACGTTTGGTAGTGAATGACAGCCTCCTGTTCCGCGCCTGCCGCAAGACCCAAGCAGAGGGTGGCGACCCCTTGACGACGTTCCTCACGCTGCTCGACGAACTCATACCTGTGTTGGAACGTCATTTCGAACCGCGTGCATGTGCCCGCATCCGGTCTGCCGCTATCATTCACGCCCTGCAAATTGAAGGTCGGCGCCTTTCGTCCGCCAGCCTGCAAGCACTCCGCTTATCGCCCAACCTGGGCACATTAAAAGACCTGCTGCGTCTGGCCCTTCGTTGATGTCTGCACCCACCATCACCGTGCTCATGCCGCTCTACAATGCGGCGCCCTTCCTGGATGAGGCGATTGACAGCATCCTCGCGCAAACGTGGACCGATTTCGAACTGTTGGTGATTGATGACGGCTCCACCGACGGAAGCCTGGAGAAAATGGCCGCACGTACGGACACCCGCATCAGGGTGGAAAAATTGCCGCACAACCAAGGCGTCGTGGCCGCCCTCAACCGCGGCCTGCAGTTGGCCCAAGGTGCTTACATCGCCCGGATGGACGCCGACGACATCGCACACCCCGAGCGTCTCGCCAAGCAGCTGGGGTACATGGAAAAGCATCCCGAGGTGGGCGCGCTTGGAACCGATTTTGAGAGCTTTGGCGGTCCTTCCTCCGGGAGTTGGGTGCGCTATTTCGATGCGGAAAACCTCCATATCGCCCTGCTGTTCGAAAATCCCATCTGTCATCCCACGGTCATGCTGCGTCGCTCCACCTTGGACGCACTTGGTCTGGGTTATCCGGACGATGCCCTGCACGCCGAGGAATACGCCCTTTGGATTCAAATCGCGGCCCGCTCGCGGCTGGCCAATCTACCCGAACGCCTGCTACGCTACCGCGTACACAGCCAGCAGATTTCCCGGCTGAAAAGTGCAGCGCAATGCCGCACCATCGACCGTCTGGTCGGAGCCCAGCTCGATGCCTTGGGCCTGCGGTCAGGCGCGCGGGATTTCCGAATCCACCACGCCATGGGCAATGGCTTCTATCCAAAGCCCTACCTTGATCTCGCACTGCGAGCGTGGGTCCAAACCCTGCGAACTACCAATGACCGGATGAAGGTTTACGATCCGGAGGTCTTTGCTCGCCAGCTTGACCAGCGGATTGAACACACCCTGGTCCGGCATCGTGAAGCTCTTCGCGCCATGCCCCGCCACCGCCGGTGGCACTGGCAGGTCTCCACCTGGCTGGATTCCGTATGGGCGAAGGACCCAAGATGACTTCGTCCGTCTTCGCACCAAGTTCGTTGCCTCCTCCTCCCGCGGGCAGGCAAGGCTGGCCTTGGACCGAGACGACACCTCCACCGCCT
The DNA here is from genome assembly GCA_044344065.1 of Opitutaceae bacterium. Lineage (GTDB taxonomy): Bacteria > Verrucomicrobiota > Verrucomicrobiia > Opitutales > Opitutaceae > UBA2377. The sequence continues at coordinate 1,342 of JBIJDP010000081.1, read as the reverse complement.
GATGCGGTAACAAGAACTTGGCCGCGCATCACGGTGGTCACTCCTTCCTTCAACCAGGCGGCCTATCTTGAGGAAACGATCCGTTCGGTTCTGCTCCAGGGTTACCCTAATCTCCAATATATCGTCATTGATGGCGGCAGCACCGATGGCAGCGCCGACATCATTCGCAAGTACGCCCCGTGGCTGGATTACTGGGTGAGCGAGGTGGACCGGGGCCAATCCCATGCGATCAACAAGGGCCTGGCCCGGACCAGCGGCACCTGGTGCAACTGGATCAACAGCGATGATTACCTGCTCCCCGGGGCACTTTTTCGCATTGCCGACGTGGCAAACACGCACCCCACGGCTCGACTCATCGCCGGGCGGTTGCAGCAATTGCACACTTCCGGGAACTTGCTGCCGGCCCCGCCCGTCAAGCTGACGGGCGACCCGGCCGATGATCTGGTCAATCACCGGATGGCCCAACCGGCCATGTTCTATCACCGGGACTGTCTGCCGCAGGTGGATGAAACCCTGCATCTCGCCATGGATTTTGACCTGTGGATGCGGTTCATGGCTGCGCACGGCACCGCCGCCGCCCGCCTGATCGACGACCCGGTGGCCGTTTTCCGGCTCCATCCCGCGGCCAAGACGACAGTCCAGGCCGCCGGATTTGAAGCCGAGGAACGTCGGGTGCTTCGCCGCTTATTCGAAGCCCTGGAGGCAGAGCCCGCTTTGCTCGATGCGTTGTCACCAGCCAGTCCGCACCAACCGGTGATCATAGGCACGCCATTGCCATTGGTAGATCTGACCCGGGCCGTGGTGCGACGCTACTTGCTCGGCGATCTGCGCCGCGCCTTTCATCGGGGCCCCGGTGCAGCCGGATATCGTCTCCTGAAATTGTGCCTGCGGCATGAGCCGGTCCGGGCGCCTGCCACTGCCGCCAAAGCCTTTCTCAAGCGTCTGCTCGGTCGTCCACTCGATGCCTGAAGCACCCAAAGTCAGCATCATCGTCTCTTGTTACCGTGCCGCGGGTACGCTGGGTGCGACCTTGGGCAGCATTGAATGCCAATCGTACCCGGATTGGGAGTGTCTGGTGATTGATGATGGTTCACCGGACGACTGCGCCGTCATCGCCCAGTCCTGGAGTGAACGCGATGCCCGCTTCAAGCTCATCCGGCAGGAGAACTCCGGCCTTGCCCGCGCCCGCAACCGGGGCATCGCCGCAGCCCACGGCCAATACCTGCTGTTTCTCGACCCCGACGACCTGATCGCTGCTGGCAAACTGGCCTGCCATCTGGCCGTGCCCCCGGCCGATCTTACCCTTGCCTACGGCGGCTGTCGCTTCTTCACCGATGATCCG
>JBIJDP010000049.1:0-8892 GCA_044344065.1 Opitutaceae bacterium | reverse complement strand
ACGCCTCATACGCAGTTGGTGCCGAAGGGCGCAGTCGAGCTGCGCCCCTACAAGATCAGAACAGGTTCCCCTGCTGCATCTCATCACGCTTGCCGCCGTCGAGGGTGCTCAGTGCCAGCAATTGCGGGAGCGTGAGTTTGGCCAACTGAGGCTCTCGCGCCAGCGAACCGAGCAACAAGGCTCCTGCGAGGGCATCGTAAGGCGCGGCGTGATAGGCACTGCGGGCAGCGGGGCAATGGTTCGCCGCTAGATTGTCCAACTCACCTTGCAGTCCGCAGGCCGCCACCAAATCGGCCAGACGGAGGGTCTCGAGTTGCGGATAAAACTGCCGGTATAGCGCCCCCGTATCGATCCACGGCCCCCACTCCTGCGTGGTCTGACCCGGCCGGGCAAAATCAGTCGCCGCCCGCCCATAGGGCCACACCGATTTGATGAGCGAATTTTCCGCCCCGGCGAAATGCGCCGCGAACGGAGCGCGGGCGCGCAATTCGGCGAACAGATCAAACTCCTCCGCGAACGGTGCACAGCCCGCGAGGGCCGGCTCGGCCAGACCGTGCACAGCCGTGTCCTCGGGACGGATGCGGCCGATGGCCCGGCAAAGCCGTGTGCGCAGCGCGACCACCCCGCCGTCCTGCAAAGTCACGACGCCATATTCGAGTATGCCCGAGGACAGGCCGCCTTCGAAATCAACGAAATGAATCGGCTGCGCGGTCCACGTCATGGGTTGCGCCCTAGCCCTGCAGGAGCGACTGCCCGCCATCCACATAAAGTTCCGTACCGGTGACGTGGTCGGAGAGGTCAGAGGCCAGGAACCAGACGGCCCTGGCAATCTGCTCCGCCGTGCCCGGGGGACCTCCGGTCAGCGGCACCGTGCCCTCGGGAAAGAGCACCGGCAGACGCAGGTCGTTGGTTTTGAAAAAGCGTGTTCCCTTGATGATGTTGCTCAGGAAGGCCCCGGGGCAGACCGTGTTCACACGGATTTTGTGCTTGGCCAGTTCCAGCGCGATCATCCGGCCGAAGGCCACCTGCCCCGCCTTGGAAGTCGCGTAGGCGGTCGCACTGGTCACGGCGAACATCCTGTTCCCCAGTCCGGAGGAAATGATGACGATCGAACCCCGTCCTCCGCGCTTCAGCAGCGGGGTGCAGGAGTGCACGGTCAGGAATGTGCCTTTGAGGTTGGTGTTGAGCGTCGCATCCCAGTCCTCCGGCGTGAGCAGATCGATCGGCGCCCACGTGCCGTTGATGCCGGCGTTGGCCACGACGATGTCCAACCGGCCCCAGGTCTGATCGAGTTTGTCGACCGCGGCTTGGACCTGCTCCGGTACCGCCACATCGCATGGCAAGGCGAGAACGGTGCCGCCGGCGGCCGTGAGGTCGGCGCACACTTTCTTCAGTCTTTCCTCATCACGGTCAGCAGCCCCGATGCGGGCGCCGCAGGCGGCAAACATGCGCGCCACGGCTTCGCCCAGACCGGAACCCGCCCCGGTGATGAATGCCACTTTGCCCTGCAGGGAGTCGGCGGGAGGATTCATGAGATGGTCTTTGGCTGGCGATATACGGGCACACGACTCCGACCGGCAAGCTGTAACCGGCGCTTTGGTTTGGACAAACCGGTGGCTTCCGCGCCACCGTTGGTTCATGGACCTCACGCCCTACCGCTCCCTGATGAACGAGTTGGCCCGCGCCAGCGGCGAGTTTGTCCGGCCGCTCTTCGGCGACCCGGCGCTGGCGGTGGAGAGCAAGGCCGATGCGACGCCCGTGACGGTGGCCGACAAGGGCGCGGAGGAACTCATGCGCAAGCTGATCGCGCAGCGTTTCCCGGCCCACGGCATTATCGGCGAGGAACACGGCACTGAACGTGGCGATGCCGAGTTCGTCTGGATGCTCGATCCGATCGACGGCACCAAGAGCTTCATCACCGGCGTGCCGCTCTGGGGCACGCTCATCGCCCTGCTCTATCAGGGCCAGCCCGTCCTCGGTTGCATCCACCAGCCCATCCTCGGCCAGCTCATGATCGGCGACGGTCGCACCACCACGCTCAACGGCCGCCCGGTGCACTCCCGAAAGACCACCGACCTGGCCAAGGCCACCTTTCTGACCAGCGATCCGTTCAACCCGGGCAAATACCAGGACGGTCCGCGCTTTGACGCGCTGCTCCGCCGCGCAAAACTCGTGCGCACCTGGGGCGATTGCTACGGCTACCTTCTCGTGGCCGCGGGCCACGCCGACATCATGTGCGATCCCATCATGAACCCGTGGGACATCGCCGCCCTCGTGCCTGTCATCCGCGGCGCCGGCGGCGTGATCACGGACTGGTCGGGTGGCGCGCCGTATCCCGCCGAATCCACCCTTGCGTGCGCCACGCCCGAGCTGCACGCCGCGGTGCTGGCGGCACTGAAAAAGTAGGGCGGGGATTCCGATCCCCGCCTGGGAGCGCGACCGCCCTCGGTCGCAATCGCGCGCCAACGATCCAGGCCGTGAAAGAGAAAGATAAAGATAAAGAGAACGAGAAAGATTGGATTCCAGCGCGACGAAGGAAAAAGGCGGGGGCCGGACCTGTCCTCCGTAGGCCGGGCGGAGGAGGAAACCCCGCCCAGCATCAAGACCGTTTTTTCCGCTTCCACTCCGCCGTGATGCGCGAGCTGAAACCGCCGCGCGCCTTCCAATCGGCGATGATCGTGAGCTGCCGCGGCTTGAGGGCCTTGCCCAGATCGTCGCAAATCTTGTTCGTCGCCGCCTCAAAGAAAATCCCCTCGTTGCGATAGGCGTGGAAATAGAGCTTCAGCGACTTGAGCTCGACGCAGACCTTTTCCGCCACGTAGCGCACGGTGATGTCGGCGAAATCCGGATGCCCCGTCATCGGACAGAGCGACGTGAACTCATGGTGGGTGTGCTCGATGAGAAAATCCCGGTGCGGCGCCGGATTGGGAAAAGTCTCGAGGATCTTCGGGTCGGACATGGTCTTTGAAGTAGTGGGTAGCGAGTAGTGGGTAGCGAGTAGAATTTCTGCCAAGCGGGGCCGGCCCATGCTCGCTGCTCACTACCCGCTACTCGCTACTCCGGAAACCGCGACCTCAGGTCGCGGTTTCGGTGAACCTCTGCTCGCGGATGACGGTGATCTTGATGGCGCTGGGATACTGCAGCTCCTTCTCAATGCGGAGGCGGAGCTGTTTCGCGATCTCGCGGGCGCCGTCGTCGGTCACGGCGTCGGGCGCCACGACTACGCGGATCTCGCGGCCGGCCTGGATGGCAAAGGCCTGCTGCACGCCCTCGAGCGAAAGGGCGAGTTTCTCCAGGCGCTCCAGCCGCTGCACGTAGCTGGTCATGGACTCGGAGCGGGCGCCGGGGCGCACGGCGGAAATCGTGTCGGCGAGGATCACGAGGCCGGCGTAAACCGTCTCGGGCTTCACCTCCTCGTGGTGGGCGGCGACGGCGTTGACGACAATCGGCGTCTCGCCGTAGCGCTTGATGAAATCCGCGCCGATGTGGGCATGGCTGCCCTCCATCTCGGCTGAGACGGCCTTGCCGATGTCATGCAGCAGGCCGGCGCGTTTCGCGAGGTTGGGATCGAGGCCCGCCTCGCTGGCGATCATCGAGGCCAGCAGGCCCGTCTCCACGGAGTGGTCGAGGGCGTTCTGGTTGTAGGCAAAGCGGTATTTGAGCTTGCCCAACAGCTTGATGATCTCGGGGTGCAGGCCGTTGATGTTGAGCTTCGCCACTGCCTCCTCACCGGCCTGGGTGGCGTTCAGTTCCACCTCATCCTGAGCCTTCTTGACGAATTCCTCGATGGTGGCCGGATGAATCCGGCCGTCCTTCACCAACGCGAGCAGGGCGCTGAAGGCCACCTGCCGACGCACGGGATCGAACGAGGAGATCAGCACTGTCTGCGGTGACTCGTCCACGAGCAGGGTGACCCCGGTCGCCGCCTCGAACGCCTTGATGTTGCGGCCCTCGCGGCCGATGATCCGGCCCTTTATTTCCTCGCTCGGGAGCTGCACGATGGTCGCGGTGAAATCGTTGTTCGGCTTGCTCGCCAGCCGCTGCATGGTCGTCACCAGGATGCGCTGCGCCTCGCTGGTGAGCTCGAGTTCGGACTTCTCCACGGTTTCCCGCCGCAGCGCCCGCAGTTCATCCTGGCACTCGAGCATCACTTCCTCGCGCAATGCGCGGCGGATCTCGTCCGCGTCCATCTGGGAAACACCCTCGAGCCGCTTGCGCACGCTCTTGGACAGCGCCCGTATGGCGTCGCGCGCCTGTTTCAGCGCGGCATTCTCGCGGTTGAGCCGTTCATGGCGTTGCTCCAGCTGGTAATCCAGCAGGGCGAGCGATTCCTCGTGGGCGCGGATCTCGCGCAACCGCACCTCGCTGTCGATTTCCCGGCGGTCAAACTCGCGCGTCAGCTCCGTGCGCCGGCGCATGATTTCCTCCTCGGCCTTCTGCTTGAGCGCCTCGGCGGTGACCGCCGCCTCGCGCCGCGCCACCTCGATCAGTTCGGCGGCATTGGCCCGCGCCTCCCGCCGGATGCTGCGGGTCAGGACCCAGACCACCATGAACCCGAGGCCCAGGCCAAGGCCCAACGCCACGGCGAGCGGCCACTGGGTGAGGACGCTGTCGGCGATCAAAAAGGCGAAGTCGGCTGCGCTCACTGACGTCAAGGGACGGGAACGCTAGGCGGGGCAAATGAAAGTTCAAGCTTTCTGCCGCCGCTGCTGCACTGCGTATTCAAGCAGGCAGAGCAAACCCGGGAGAAATGGCCGCAAAAAGGCGCAAAAATCAATCTGTTGGCGTGGCTCTCCCGCGCCTATAGGCGCAGGCACGGCTTCCTTCGCCTTTGATATTTTGCGCCTTTTTGCGGCTATAGAGATTGCAGCTCGTTCGACAGCTCAAGCCGATCCGACCTTGGGGGTTCAATCACTTGACTGGTTGGTAAATACGCTACCGACTGCCGGCTTTTGGAAGACAGGCACGGTGCCGGCCAGCAATGCTTGAATGCGTTCCAGCGCCGCCACTTCCCCATCGTCCGCCACTGTCTGGGCCAGCACATAGGCCCAGCGGTCGGCCCGACCATGTCGCAGGCGGTCCCACGCGCCATGCCACATCCGCTCCGCATGCGTGGCCACGACGGTTTCACTGCTCACAAACCAGTACGCCAGCAGGGCCGGTGTGGGCTTGGCGCCATTCGCCCCCGGTCGCTCCAGTCTCAGGACCGTGGCCGGCAGCACCCGGCCGCCGGTTTGCACGCCCTCAAAGCCGTGGGGGAAACTCCCCTTGATCGTCCAGCCCTGGCCTTCCACGCAGAGTTCCGGCCGGTGAATCGAGGAACGGTCGCGTCCGCTCAGCACGATGGAAAGCAACACCTGCCGCCGCGGGTCCGGCAGCGCCACATAGATGCGCCGGGAAAAACCGGTGTCGGGCGGCAGGATCTCCAGTTCCACGGGTGAGATGTCCACCCGGCGGCCGATCCACTCCGTGCCCACGAACGCCGGCAGCTCGACGGGGTTGCGTCCATCCGCGGCCAACCGTACCCCGGTGTCCGTGCGCACCGGCATGGCATCGAGCCGCCGCGCCAGCCCCGCGGTGACAACCGCGGCCACCGCCACGACCAGGGCCACGCCGGTGGGCCGGAGCCAGGTGCCCGCTGCCGCCGGCGCCGTCCAAAACGGAGCCGGTGTGGAGTCCGGCGGACGGACTGTGGCGGGCAACAGCCGGCGCAGGCCGCTCACACTCAAGAGCACCAATCCGAGCACGATGACGAAAACCAGGAAGCCCGCCCACTCGTGCACGATGACCCCGGCCCGCTGTCCCCAAAGCTCCGCCGCAAAGATGATGGCGGAGATGCGCACCACATTGCCCACGTACGTGAACGGCAGGCTCAGCAGGAACACGAAGACCCGGAGCCACCACGGTTTAAAATTGAGATACCCCACCAGCAGCGAGAGCGCCGTGAGCGCCATCAATGAGCGCACGCCCGAGCAGGCCGCCGCCACGTCGTATTGGTAAAGGCCGTCCGGCGAAAAAAGCTGCGTGCCGCTGCGGATGACCGCGACGCCCGCGGTGTTGGCGATGCCATGGCTGGCCTCAATCACCCACATGCGCAGCCAGAAACCCGCCGTATCGAGCACGTTCACCGGGAGGGCAAAGACCATGAAGCCCAGCGGGAATACCGCCGCCCGGCCCCAGCGCCGGCCACCGGCCAGCGCCAGGCAGCCCCAACTGAAGACGAGGCAGCCGAGGATGGAGATGCGGGTTTGCTGCACGGCGTAGCCGAGGAGGTGCAGCGCCAGGCCGCCGATCATGACGGCGATCGCCGCCCGGGGCATCGCCGGATTGGGAGCCGGCTCCTGTCGTGCATTCTGCCAGAAAAGCCAGGCGCTCAAACCGAGGATCAGCCACCCGTGCTCGGCCTCGGAAGTCGGGTTGGCCCATTGGAAGCCCCACCAGTAGAACAAGGAATCCGTGGCAATGTAACCCCGGGTGGCGTTGCCGAAAAACTGAAAGACCGCGAATCCCGCCAGCGCACACACCGCCACCGGCAGGAAACGGCCCGCAGCGGATCGTTGGTTACTTGTCATCGGGGTCATAGAGAACTTAACTCCGCGTGCTTGGCAAAACCAACCCGCGAACCCCGACCGCGCCTGCTCGCCCTCGAACTCTGGGGTTTGGGTGACCTGGCGCTCGCCCTGCCCTTCCTGCGGGAGGCGTCGCGCCATGCAGAGGTGACGCTCCTCGCCAAGCCCCAGGCCGCACCGCTGCTCCGGCGCTTCGCCCCGGCCGTGGAACTGGTGTCCGTGGATGTGCCGTGGACCGCCTTTCGCGGCAAATACCGCCTGTGGCAGTGGCCGTGGCGCAACCTCCGTGCGACCTTGGGCGAACTGCGCCGGAGGGAGTTCCACACCGCAGTCTCCGCCCGGTCCGATCCACGCGATCACCTCTTGATGCGGCTGGCGGGCGCGCAAGAGCGACTGGGATTCGAGCGAGCCGGATCCGGCCTGCTGCTCAGCCGGTCACTCCCGCCACCGGCGCGTCCGCACCGCGCGGAACACTGGCAGGATGTGGCGATAGCCCTCGGTTGGACGCTGACACCGGACGCCCCACCGGACGCCCGGACCGGCCGGCACATCGTCATTCACACCGGCGCCGGCCAGGCGGTGCGGGAATGGCCGCGGGACCGGTTTGAAGCCCTCGCCGGCCGGCTCCACTCCGCCGGCTGGCAGGTGACCCTGCTCGACAATTCGCTCCGCGATCTCGACGCCCTGCTCGACCAGCTTGCCACGGCCGACCGCTTCATTGGCAACGACTCCGGCCCGGGGCATCTGGCCGCCTTGCTGGGCGTGCCGACCTTCACGGTCTTCGGTCCCCAACTGCCGGAGCACTTCGCGCCCCGGCATCCGCTGGCCGCCTGGATCGAGGGCTCCCCCTGCGCTTTCAAGCCCTGCTCCGACTACTGCCATTTTGCAGTCCCCCACTGCATCCGGGACTTGGATGAATCCGGGGTTTGGACTCGCCTTCAACTCTGGCTGGCCGGCTTGGCCGCCGGCAAAGCCGAGTAAACGGAAAGCCAGCGGGCCGCGACGCTCGCAGCCGTCAATCCGGCGGGCAAAAACGATCGACGCTCAAGCAAGCGGTCAGGGCGATCCCGCGCCAGGTTGGACAGCAACCGCGCCAGGTCGGCCGCATTGCCGTCTTGGAAAAGCCAGCCGTTGATCCCGGGTCGAATGACATCGGGAGCTCCGCCAGAATCGGCCGCGATGACCGGTACTCCGGCGTTCAGCGCTTCGAGCATGACCAGGGACATGGGTTCGCAGTGCGATGCCACCACGACGGCATCGACCTGCGCCAGCAGGCGCCTGCTGTCTGGCTCCGCCGGCAGCCATTTCACCCAGGCATCGAGCCCGGATTGCCGGGTGAGCGCGTGTAACTCCTGCGCATAGCGGAGGCCGTCGCTCCCCGGGCCATCCGCGCCCAGTTGTTCAAATTCGATCCGCCCCCTGACCTCGGCCGGCAATTGGGCGAGCGCCCGAACGACGAGGTCCCACCGTTTCCAGCGCACCCGCAATCCGGCTCCACCCAGTCGCAGCGTGACTCCTGTCCGGCCCTCCGCAGCGGGCAAGGGCGAAAGCGGTCCCACGCATTCCGGGATGCAGGAATCCCAGCCTTCACCCTTTGCACCATAATGGCTGCGCATGGCCGGGCTGAGCCAGTAAAGCCGGCCGGCCATGGCTCGGGCGGCCCACCGGAAAAACCATCGCTGCCGGCCATAGCAATGCACGCTGGTCACGACCCGGCGGCAGCCGTGCCGTACCAGCCACCAAGCAACCAGCAGCCCCGCGCGCGAATGACCATGGTAGATGCGGGAATGATCGACTGACAGCCACTCCTCCACCCGCCCTGCCACGCGCCGGGCCGCCCAGAATGCCGCCCATCCGATGCTTTCCGCCGGCACCTGCGGCAAAACGAGCGGGCTCAAACCCAACGGCCTGGTCGGAACATAATCGGGATGAACTCCCAGGACGCACCGGAATGACTTCGTGCTTTGGAGGGCCGCCACCGTGCTGTGGATGCCGCTGTGATCATCCGCGTAACCGGTGAAGTGCAGCACCTCCGGCGGCCGGTTGCCGATCGCACTCATGAGACCTCTCCCATGCGCCCGGTCAGGCCATGCCAGCATCCCCGCAGAATGAAGGCCAGCTTGGCGCCTCGCTGCCGTTCGAATAGCACCAGCTTGGCATAGTTGCGCAGGGTCTCCTTCAGATCGCGCGCCAGCCAACAGGGATCGAATCCGCCATATTGCCGGTAGACCGCCAGCCGGTTGCGCGCTCGGTAGTAATGCCGCAGCGGCGTGTGGTGCGTCACCACCGGTCGCATCCAGCCCAGACGATGCTGCACCGGCAT
>JBIJDP010000048.1:0-8936 GCA_044344065.1 Opitutaceae bacterium | reverse complement strand
AAATAAAAAGAAAAAGGACGGAGCCCCAAAGGAGCTCCGTCCCTCGAAAATCAGTTGGTTAGAACCGATAGCTTAGTAACGGCGCTCGCCGCGATCGCGGCCACCGCCGAAGCCGCCACGGCCACCGCCGCCGCCACCACCACCGAAGCCACGGCCGCCGCCGCCGAAGCCGCCAGCGGGACGCTCTTCCTTGGGACGGGCCTCATTGACGGTCAGCTGACGGCCACCGAGATCGGTGCCATTCATCTTTTCCGCCGCGGCCTTGGCCTCTTCGGCCGTGCCCATGGTGACGAAAGCGAAGCCGCGGGGGCGACCGGTCATCTTGTCCATGGCGACGTAAACGTCGGTCACGGCGCCGAATTGGCCGAAAGCCGAGCGGAGCTCGTCTTCAGTGGTTTTGAACGACAGGTTACCGACGTACAGTTTGGAGTTACTCATGTGATATCTCGTAGATCCTTCGTCTGCTGCCAGTCCGTTCCCACCTTGGGTTTCGAAATCATCACTTGAGCACTTCGCTCAGCCTACGACTCACCAGATACTGTCGCCTAACGCTATCACTAACGATTCGTGGTAAGACATACCTAAGCGGGATATAAGCAAGTTTATTCCTGACGACCGGTTCGGGCCTTGCAAAAGCCGGCCTGAGCCGAACCGCTGACTGGCACTGACATCCATTGATCCGGGCTGGTGAATTTTAACCGCAAAGGACACGAAGCAGCGCGAAGAACACCGGACTAATCGCTGAAATGCGGAAGGGCGGAAGCACGGATAAGACTTGGTCTGGTTCAGCGTTTCCGTTCTTCCGCGCTTCCGCGATCTGTATGGAACTACGCGCACCTTCGCGCCCTTCGCGGTTCCACGCTGCGGACTTTTCTAAATCGAATATTTTTGGCGGATATCGTCCGGCAGCGGCGTGGCGCGGCCGGTGGCGAGGGTGACGAGCGTGTAATCGGCGTGACCATCGAACACGCGCTTGCCGGTCGGCAGCTTGTCGATCTCGAAGGCGACCCGGCAGCCGGTGTCGGTGAAATGCACGATCCAGGTGCGCACCACCATGCGGTCACCCCAGCCCAGCGGGCGTTTGAAGTTGATGGTCGCGGAGGCCATGTACCAACCAAGGCCAAGCCTGGCGAACTCCTGCATGGACATCTTGTAATGCCGGTCCATCTGCTCGAAGCGCGCCGCGAGCACGTAGTCGAGGTAACGCGTGCTGTGCACATGCTGGTAGAGATCGATGTCGTCGGGCCGGACGGCGAGTTCGGTTTCAAACTTGGAATAGACGCTGGCTTGCATGGCTGGGGATGGAGAGGGCAGCCATGAAAGCAGGAATCAAACCCTTGCGGCGATGCGTTTTTGCCGCAGCGGCGTCCGATCCAAACCGGATTCATGGCCGCAAAAAGGCGCCAGATACCGTCCGGCTGGCAGACTCGTCCGCGCGCCTATAGGCGCCCCTGGGGCTCCATGCGCGAGCTGATTTTGTGCCTCTTTGCGGCCATCATTCCCAAAGTTTGTCCGTCAGGCGGCGGTCGCGTTTGGTCGGGCGGCCGCTGCCTTTTTCGCGGGCCAGGAGATGCTGCAGGCGCTGTTCGCGGGCCTTTTCATACTCCTCGGGGGGCGTGAGGTCCTTGCAATGCGCCGGCACCAGCCTGGCGCCGAGCCGCGAGACCGGCACCGCCAGCACACCCAGCGTGCGGGTGACGATACCCTGGCGGACGGTCACAATCTCGCCGACCCGCACTTCGCGCGCCGGCTTGGCAACCAGTCCGCCAACCTCGACGGCACCGACGCGGCAGGCATCGGCGGCCAGCGACCGGGTCTTGAAGACGCGGACGCTCCAGAGCCACTTGTCGAGGCGGGCACGATCCTCGGGTTCGGAAGACGACACGGCCGCGAGCGTAGGATACTCGCGGCCGCGGGCAAATGGGATTTGCAGGAAGGAGGGGCGAACGCCTCCAACTGTAGGAGCGGCTTTATGCCGCGATCATGAGCGCAACATCGCGGCGTAAAGCCGCTCCTACAGGTCGCCGGGCTTACTTCGCGGGCTTCAGCTCGCGGGTCAGCCACTCGTTGAGCAACTGTTTCTCATGACGGAAGGGATCATCGCGCTGGATGCTCAGCTTCATCATGAAGGAGAGGTCACGGAGCTCGCGCTTGCCTTCCTTCAGGACCTTGCCGCCGGCATCGCTGAGCTTGAATTCGAGGTCAATCCGCGGGGGATAAATGTCTTTGACGATGCGGACATCGTTCATGGACGGATCGCGCCAGGGTTCAAAATCGCCGGCGAGGTCCACCTCGGTGAGGGTGACGGTGAGCTTCTGGCCGGCGGGAACGAGGTCATTGCCACGCTGCTCAATGTACTGCTTCAGGCTGTCGAGGTTGGCCGCCTGACCCTTTTCGGAGCCGGAAAAGCCATCGCGCACATCCACATACTGGTCAGGAGCTTTGGAGAACAGGACCTCAACCTTGCTGGCGGTTTTGGAGGCATCGGCCGCAATGGCCGGCAGGGCCGCGAACACGCTCACGGCGGCGGAAAGGATCAGGCAGGGAGTTTTCATGGTGATGACTGCGACAAAGGTTGGCGAAAAAGGTTTCGCTAGCAACCACGGTAAGGGTTGTGAGTCGAACCCAACCAAGCCGGGTAAACCACGAATTTCACGGCTGGCACGAAATTTGGCCCGGACCGGTCGGAGGATTTGGGTAGGGCCCGGCCTCCGGACGGGCCGGTTCGACCTGCGCACGTCAAACGGCCCGCCCAGAGGTCGGGCCCTACCTTCCAGCGGTTTAACAAATTACATCCCCGCCCCGGCCGGAACCGGCTTGGGCAATTTGCCGATGTTCACCGCCGTGACCTTGTACTCCGGGGTCTTGGTGTAGCGGTCGCGTTGCGACGTGGTGATCTGGTTGAGGAACACGCGGGCGCAATGGAAGGTGGTGTAAACCTCGCCCGGCTTGACGGTGCTGCTGATGCGCACGGGCAGGTCGGCGGCCCCCTGCTTGCTGTACAGTCGCACGATCTCGCCGTCGGTGATCCCCAGCCGCTCCGCATCCCCGGGCGCCAGCTGGAGGAAATCCGTCGTGGCCATGTGGCGGTTGGGCGTCTGGCCGGTCTGCGTGGCCGCGTTGTATTGGAACAGATTGCGGCCGGTGGTGAGGACGAAGGGGTACTCCTTGCTGGTGACGTCGGGCAGGGGCAGGTACTCGATGCGGCGCAGGGCCGTGGTCGGACCATGGGTGAACTGCTCCACATGCAGGATCGGGGTGCCGGGATCATTCTCGTCGAAGCAGGGCCATTGCAGTCCGCCCAAACGGTCAAGTCGCTCGTAACTGATGCCGGCGCCTTCCGGCCAGAGGGAACGCACCTCGTTCCAAATCTGCTCCGCGGTGCGGTAGTTGAAGAACTCGCCCTTGCCCATGGCCCGGGCGACATCGCACACGATCTCCCAGTCGGAGCGGGCGAGTCCGCGGGGCTTGGCGGCGCCGCGCACGCGCTGGATGCGGCGTTCGCCGTTCATGAAGGTGCCGTCCTTCTCGAACGACGAGGCGGCGGGCAGAAAGACATCGCCGAACTCGCGCGCCGTGGCGTTGAGGAAAAGGTCCTGCACGATGACGAAGTCAACCTGCTCGAGCGCGCGGCGCGTCTCGTGCGCATTGGGATTCGTCATGAGGATGTCGTAGCCGATCGCCCAGAGCGCCTTGAAGTGTCCGGCGGTGGCGGCGGCGAGCATCTCGATCATGTTGAGGCCGGGATGCGCGGGCAGCGGCGTGCGCCAGGCGGTCTCGAACTGGCCGCGCGCCTCGGTGAGCGGCACGTAGCCGGCGAGCAGCTTGGGCTCGCAGCCCATGTGCGGGGCGCCCTGCACGTTGTTCTGGCCGCGGAGGGGATTGATGCCCGAGCCGGGTTTGCCGATATTGCCGGTGAGCAGTGCAATGTTGACGAGCGCCATGATGCCCTCGGTGCCCTGCACGTGCTCGGTCATGCCGAGGCCGTGGACGCTGAGCGAAGGCTTGGCGGTGGCGTACATGCGCGCGGCCTGGCGGATCTTGGCCGCGGGCACGCCGCAGATGGCCTCGGCTTTTTCCGGCAGGAATTCGCGGATGAAATCGCGGTACTGGTCGAACTCGGTGATGCGGGTGCGGAGGAATTCCTCGTCCACGAGCCCCTCGTCCACGATGGCTGCGCCCATGGCGTTGAAGAGCACGACGTTGGTGCCGGGCCGCAGCTGGAGGTGCAGGGTGGCGAATTCCGTGAGCTCGATCTCGCGCGGGTCGACAACGATGAGATTGGCGCCGTGACGCGCCGCCTGCTTGATGCGGGCGCCGGTGACGGGATGGCCCTCGGTGGGGTTCGCCCCGCAAACGAGGATGGTTTTGGCGATCTCGATCTCGTCGAGTGAGTTGGTGGCGGCGCCGGTGCCGAGGGTCATTTTCATCGCGGCGGCGGTGGGCGAGTGGCACACGCGCGCGCAGCAGTCGATGTTGTTGGTGCCGAGGACGACGCGGGCGAACTTCTGGGCGACGTAGTTCTCCTCGTTGGTGCCGCGGGCGGAGCTGAGCACGCCGATGCTGTCGGGACCGTGCTGCTGGGCGATGGCGGTGAACCGGTCGGAAATGTACTTGATGACCTCGTCCCAGCCGACGTCCTGCCATTCGCCGTTGCGGCGGATCATGGGCGAAGTGATGCGCTCCTCGGCGTAAACGTAATCGAAGGCGTAGCGGCCCTTCACGCAGGTGTGGCCGTGGTTGCTGGGGCCGTCCGACGGACGGATGGTGGTGATCTGGCCGTTGCGGGTGCCGACTTCGACTTCGCAGCCGGTGCCGCAATAGGAACAGATGGTCTTGGTCCACTCGGTCGGGACGCCGCGGGCGAGAACCGTCAGGTCCTCGAGCGCGCCGGAGGGACAGGTATCAACGCACGCACCGCAGCTCACGCAGCCGCCGTCGAGCAGGGTCGCGCCGCGAACAGGGAGGATGCGGGTTTCGCCGCCGCGGTTCCAGGCCTTCCAGACAAACTGGCCCTGCACCTCCTCGCAGATGCGCACGCAGCGGTAGCAGGTGACGCACTGCGACATGTCGATGTTGATGTAGGGATGCGACGCATCCTTCAGGAAAGGGACCTCGGGCTGGGGCGCGGTACGCGAGCCGCCGGCCTTCACGCCGTACTCGTTGAGGTAGCGGTGAAACTGCTTGTGCGGGAATTCCGCGACCGCCTCGGCGGGATAGTCCTTGGCGAGGAGCCCGAGCAGCGTCTTGCGCACGCCCTCCACGGCGGGCGAATGCGTGAGGATCTCCATGCCATCGCGAATCTGCGTATTACAGGCGGTGGCGAGGGCATTCATGCCCTTGACCTCGACGGTGCAGAGGCGGCACGAGCCGTAGGGGTCGAGGCGGTCGTCGTGGCAAAGGGTAGGCACCTCGAGGTTGATGCGGTGCAGCGCCTCGTTGATGGTGAGGCCCTCGGGGAAGCGGTGCGACTGGCCGTTGATGGTTACTTGAAGCATGGCTCGATCTCCGTGGGATAGTAGCGCAGGATGGATTCGGCAAAGCGGGCGAGGCCCGTGCCGTGGCCGCAGAGGCTCGCGAGCTTGAGCGCCGTGACGAGGTCGCGGCATTCCTGCAGGTTGGCCTTGGTGGCGTCGCCGGCGATGGCGTTGGCAAAGATCTCCTCGACCCGGCCGCTGCCGCTGCGGCAGGGCGTGCATTTGCCGCACGATTCGTAGGCGCCGAACGAGAAGACGTGCTCCACCAGGTCGGGGATGGACGTGTGCTGGTCGAACGCCACCACGCCGCCGTGGCCCACGCCGGCGCCGATGGCGCCCAGTTCCTCAAAGCCGAGGGGCGTGTCGAGCAGGTGCGGGGGGATCACGCCGATGATCGGGCCGCCGATGATGACGCCCTTGAGCTGGCCGCCATTGCGCAGGCCGCCGCCGAGCTTTTCGACGATGTGCCGGACGGTGACGCCGAACTCGACCTCGTACAGGCCGGGACGGTTGAACAGCGAGTTGAGCGACAGCGCCTTGGTGCCGCGGCTCTTCGAGAAACCGAGCGCCGCGTAGGCCTCGCCGCCATGCGTGACGATCCAGGGAATATTGACGAGGGTCTCGACGTTGTTGAGCAGCGTCGGACGGTCGAACAGGCCGCGCTCCGTCGGATAGGGCGGTCGCGCCATGACCTCGGGGCGCCGGCCCTCGATTGACCGGAGGAGCGAAGTCTCCTCGCCGCACACGTAGCTGCCGTGGCCGGCATAGACCTCGAGCTCGAAGGCGAAGTCCGTGCCGCCCACTTTCGGGCCGAGCCAGCCCGCCGCCTTGGCGTCGGCCAGGGCGGTGCGGAGGATCGTGCCGGAGAGCGGATATTCCGTGCGGAGATAGATGTAACCCTTGGCCGCGCCCACCGCGTAGCCGGCGAGGATCATGCCCTCGATGAGGCTGTGGGGGTCGTCCTCCATGAGGTAGCGGTCAATGTAGGCGCCGGCATCGCCCTCGTCGGCGTTGGCGACCACGTACTTGGCTCCGGCCGGCTGCTGCGCCACGGCCCGCCATTTGCGGCCGGTGGGAAAACCCGCGCCGCCGCGGCCGCGCAGTCCCGATTGCTCCACCGCGGCGAGCACCTGCTCCGGCGGCTGTTGCAACGCCTTGGCCAGCGCCGCGTAACCACCCTGCTGCCGGTAGGCCGTGAGGGCCCGGACCTGGCCCGCCGCCAGGCGGCCGAGGACGATGCCGTGGCGCGCTTCCACGTGCACCGGCGGACGCGGATGCGTCTGGCCCTTCGCCGGCGCGGCGAAACATTCGCCGAGACAGTACACGCGTGGATCGTTCTGCATCGCCTCGGTCCACAGTCCGGGATTGAGGTGCCGGGCCGCAAAGCACGCGGTGCCCTGGCAGGCCTTGCCGGCATGCCCGCCATGCGGGAGGTGATAAAAGGACTCAACGTCCGCGCACAGGGCGTGAGCGCCGTTGGTTCTGGAATTTTCCTTGGTGTGGTTCATGTCACCGGGCTACTGGATGCATGCCGCCGTTGTTCCTCGATTTCCGAGGGCAACGGTTGCGGGGTTCAGCCCTAAGTTCACGCGGCTCGGACGGCCATTGTCCAGACGCAATCCCGCCCCGGACCCAATTATTGGAAATCCTGCTGGCCGGCTTTGCATTGCCCGGGAAGCCGCTAAAGTGCCCGCCGTCATGTACACCCAACTGCTCCGCCTGTTCACCCAGCCGGCTTCCGCCGACTATGAACGCGGCTTCATTGCAGAGGTGAATGTCATCCGCCGCCTGCCGCCCAGCCCGCGCATGCTGCGTTTTCTGCTGATCTGCTGGGTGCTGATCGCGATCAAGCACGTGGCGGTCATCTACGCCTGCCACCACTGGCCCGTGCCCTTCCATCAGCTCTGGATCAACGCCCCCACCTTCGCGCTCGGGCTGCTGGCCACGCTGGTGTACTGGCGGCGCACCTGATTTTTCCACTCGCCGCCCAAACCCTCCAACCCGAAAATTGCCCGTCATGCCCAACATTCCCGGTCTGCGCAGTCCCTATATCCGTGTCGGCCGCCTCGTCTACTTCGGCCGCATGCTCGACAAAATCCGGTTGCACGCCGCCGGCCGCCTGCCGGTGGCCGACTACGTCCCGAATCTCGGCAAGGGCTTCGACGGCCGCTGCTGCAATTTCCTCCGCGTCAACTACGACGAACTCAAGGCCCGCGTACTCGCCGGGGACCTGAATGACGAACAGTTGCTGGCCTGGTGCCACGAACGCGGCGGGGCCCGCACGGACGAGGAGTGCGAGGTCTGGAACGGCTTCATGATGAAGCGCGGCTGGCGCGACGAAGGCCGCACGATGCTGGAACGCCGCATCCGCGAGTCGGCCCTCGAGGGCAAACCCATCGCGACCATGTTCGACTACCTCGACTTCGATGAAGGCCGCGATCCGGTGACGGTCCGCGCCTGGGAATCGGGATCCGTGAAGTGAATCCCGCCCGCCTCCTGCGCCCGCTGGCCGGCATCGTCAGCGTGCTCGTGCTGCTCGCCGCGCTCGCGGCGGCGTGGTTTTATCTCCAGTTGCGCGCCAGCCGCCCGCAACTCGACGGCACCGCCCCTCTCCCCGGCCTGCAGGCCGCGGTCAGCGTCGGGCGCGATGCGCTCGGCATTCCGACGGTGCGCGGCGGCCGTCGCGCCGACGTGGCCCGCGCCCTGGGTTATCTGCATGCCCAGGACCGGTTTTTCCAGATGGACCTGCTGCGCCGCCGCGCCGCGGGCGAACTGGCCGCGTTGTTTGGCCCGCGCGCCCTCGCGGCCGATCAGGCCGTCCGCGTGCATGGGTTCCGCCCCATCGCCCGGCAGGCACTGGCCCTGGATACTCCCGCCAACCGCCAGCTCATCGAGGCCTACACGGCCGGGGTGAACGCGGGGCTCGCCGCGCTCGGCCAGGTGCCGTTTGAATACCTGGTGCTGCGCACCGATCCGCAACCCTGGCTGCCGGAGGACAGCTACCTCGTGATCCACGCGATGGCGCTCAGCCTGCAGGATTCGAGCGGCGGCTATGAACGAACCCTCACCCTGCTGCGCGATACCTACGATCCGACGGTCGCGGCGTTCTTCGCCCCCTTGCTCACCCCCGACGATGCCGCGCTGGACGGCTCCACCGCGCCAATGCCGCCGGTTCCTCCGGCGTCCAAGATTGATCTCCGCCGCCGGGCGGCGGCCCCTGTCACCTCAAGCGGCAGCGCGGAATCCCTCCCCGCCGGCAGCAACTCCTTTGCCCTCGCCGGCAGCCGCACCGCCAGCGGCGCCGCCCTGCTCGCCAATGACATGCACCTCCGGCTCGGCGTGCCCAATATCTGGTATCGGGCCACGCTGGCCTGGTCCGCCGCCGGGCCCGGGGCGGACAAAGCCCTTCAGCAGGTGACAGGTTTCACGTTGCCCGGCACCCCGGCCGTGGTCGTCGGC
>JBIJDP010000047.1:0-8990 GCA_044344065.1 Opitutaceae bacterium | reverse complement strand
AGAAATTGGCCACGGCGAAATGGATATTCCATTCAATCAAGTACTTTGGCTTGTGAAAACCAATAACCCCGCTCGGGAGCGGGGGTAAAATGGTGGACCTTACTGGGCTCGAACCAGTGACCTCTTCCATGTCAAGGAAACGCTCTAACCAACTGAGCTAAAGGTCCAAAATCGCGGTCGGTGAGTAACAAGTCTTGCGCGGTTCAGCGCAAGGAAAAATCCGCGGCAGCTTCCATCCGGTCGCGGACAATCTGCGCCCGCAATTCCTCCACCCCGGCAAACTTCATTTCCGGCCGGATGAACCGCAGCCACTCAACCGTCACTTCATCGCCGGCGCCAAAGGGACAGGCTCCAAGGACATGCACCTCCAGACGGGGTTCGGCGGCGGATTCCACCGTCGGACGCAGTCCAAAATTGGCCACCCCGGGCAGCGCCACGGCTGACTTGGGCCCAGATACCTTAACGGCATAAACCCCGAAACGGGGCTGCAAATCGGGCGTCCAAGCGAGGTTGAGGGTTGGGAAGCCCAACTTGCGTCCCAACTGCCGGCCGGGAACGACCGGGCCATGCGCGGCATAGGGCGCCCCCAGCATCCCGTTGGCGCGGACGATCTCCCCCGACTGGAGCAATTCACGGATGCGGGTGCTGCTGACCGGCACGCCGTCCAGTTCGATCCGGGGCACGCTGGCCACGGTCAGGCCCAGCCGGGCGCCTTCGCGGACCAGCAGGGCGCTGTCCCCGCTCCGCCCGCGGCCAAAGCGCCAGTTGTCACCCACATGGACGCCGTCCAGCCGGGACAAATGCCGCCGGAGATAGGGCAAAAATTCCTCGGCCGGGAGACGCGCCAATTCCTCGCTGAAATTGAGCGTGATGATGGCCTCGATGCCGAGAGCCGCCAGGGCGCGCACCTTGTCGGCCGGCGACATGATGAGCCGCGTGGGGCTGGCGGCGCGGAAAAAGATGCTGGGGTGCGGCCAGAAGGTCAGCACTCCCGCGAGTCCGGCCGTGCGCCGGGCGGCGGCAACGGCCGAGGCCACCACGGCGCGATGACCGAGGTGCACGCCGTCAAACATCCCGATCGCAAGCTGCAACGGGCGGTCGGGCAGCGCCGCGTTTTCCAGTCCGTTGAGCTGGAGCGGAGCGTTCAAAGCGCCACACTGGGAGCCGCCTCACGCACCGGAATCAGCCGCTTCTCGATCTCCGGCAGGGACATTTGTTCAATCGCGTCCAACGTGAGCGCCTGGGACACGTTGAAGCGGTCCGTGGCCGTGCGGCGCAGCGCCGACAGATGGGCGCCGCAGCCGAGGCGCTGGCCCAGGTCGTGGGCGATGGTGCGCACGTAGGTGCCCTTGCTGCTGCGCAGGCGGAAATCAAACGAGGGCAGCCCGAAGCGGGTGAGTTCGAAACTCGCCACGCGGATGAACCGCGGCTCGCGTTCGACCTCCTCGCCCTTGCGGGCGCTTTTGTAGAGCGGCACGCCGTCGATCTTGATCGCGGAATACATCGGCGGCATCTGGTACTGGTCGCCGAGAAAACCCTGCATGGCCGTGCGCAACTCCGCCTCGGTCAGCGGGGGCACGGGCCGGGTTTCCATCACCTGGCCCTGCGCATCCTGCGAATCCGTGACTTTGCCGAGTTCGATGGTGCCCTCATATTCCTTGTCGAGGCTGATGAGGTACTGGGAAATGCGGGTGGCCTTGCCGATCAGCATGATGAGCAGGCCGGTGGCCATGGGATCGAGCGTGCCGGCATGGCCGATGCGCTTCATGTGCAGCTTGCGGCGGAGGCGCGCCACGACGTCGTGCGAGGTGTGGTCCGTGGGTTTGTCCACGAGCAGCACGCCCTCCATTTCCTTGGGCTGGCCGATCATGGGCGGACGGAGTTCTGCGCATCCACCACCGCGATCTGGCGGCTGATGGCGGCGACGAGGCGGTCGTAGAAACCGTCGATGTCCTTCTTCAGATTCAGCCCGGCGGCGCAGGCGTGGCCGCCGCCGTTGAATTCGCTGGCGATCAAATCCAGGCGGTAGGCCGGATCCTTGGCCCGCAGGCTCGCCTTCACGGTGCCGTCGGTGCGCTCCTCGATGAGCACGCCCACGTCAACGCCATCGAGGCATCGCGCATAATCGACCAGACCCTCGGTGTCCTCGGTCGTGCTGCCGGTTTCGTCGAACGCGCCGTTGGCCAGGGTGCCGATGCACAGGCGGCCGCCGCATTCGAACTTGAGCGAGGCGAGGTAATGCTGGAGCAGCCTGAGCTTGCCGGGCGATTCGCGTTCGTAGAGCTCGTAGCCGGCCTCGCTGGGCTTGGCGCCCAGTGACAGCAGCTCGGCCGCCAGCAAAAAGCTGCGCCGCGAGGTCGAGGTGAACCGGAACTGGCCGGTGTCGGTGAGGATGCCGGTGTAAAGGGCCTGGGCGGCCTGCGCGTCAATCGTGAGGCCGTTGTCGAGCAGCACGCCCGCGAGGATTTCGCAGGTGGCGGCGGATGCGGTGTCGAGAAGGTTGTGCTCGGCGAAACCGACGTTGGAGAGATGATGGTCCACCATCGCGAGCGGATTCGGAAAGGCGGCCCTGAGCCGGTCGCCGCCGCGCGCACCGTCGGCGCAATCCACGAAGATCGCCGTGTACGCGCCGGCCACGGGCAGGATTTCATCGGTCCGCCGGAAGGTCATGCCGCCTGTGAGAAACTGCAGCCGGCGCGGGACCGGATCCGGATTCACGCAAATTGCGTCGAAGCCCAGCGTGTGCAGGACGCGGGTCAGCGCCACCTGCGAGCCGACGCAATCGCCGTCCGGCCGGGCGTGGCCGATGACCGCGATCCTGCGCCCGCGAATGGCGGCCAGCACCTGGGCGAAGCGCGCCGAGAGGACAGGGTAATACTTGTCCACGATCACGCTCATTCGGATTCCGGCTCCTTGGCGGGACCGCCCAGCTCGTCCAGCAGGCGCATGAGGCGCGTCCCGCGGATGGCGGTCTTGTCGAAGATGTATTCGAGCTTGGGGAGGTATTTCAGCACAATGCGCTGACTCAGCTCCGTCCGGATATCCGGCGCCTGCCGGCGGAGCCAGCGCATCTTCTCCTCCACGAGAGCCTCGTTGCCGACGATGGACACAAACACGCGGCCGTCGCGCAGGTCGGGCGAAACGCGCACCTCCGTGACCGTGATGGCCACGGCCTCGCTCTGGTAGCGCTGGCGGAGGATGTCCCCGAGCTCGCGCTGGATCAGCTCGTTTACCCTCAACGTGCGATTGCTCATGAAAAGATGGGGCCGGACCCGCGCCCGCTCGAAGCCGGCAGCCGGGGCTGCGGCTCAGAGAGTGGCGCGAACCTTCTGCACTTCATAGACCTCGATGAGGTCGCCGACTTCGTAGCCGTTGAAATCATCGAGCTTGATGCCGCATTCCAGGCCGGCGCGCACCTCGTTGGCGTCGTCCTTGAAACGCTTGAGGGTGAGAATCTTCCCTTCGTGGACGATCTCCTTCTTGCGCCGCAGGCGCGCGGAGGCGTTGCGGGTGATCTTGCCCTCGGTGACGAGGCAGCCGGCGACAAAACCCTTGGCCAGCGGAAACACCGCGCGGACCTCGGCGCCGCCGAGCTTGATTTCCTTCAGGTCCGGATCGAGCAGGTCGGCCATCATGTCGCGGACCTTGTCGCCGAGTTCGTAGATGATGTCGAAGGTCTCGATGCGCACCTTGTGATGCTTGGCGAGCGGAGTGACGCCGTTCTCCAGCTTGGTGTGGAAACCGAGGATGACCGCGCCGGCCGCACTGGCCATGAGCACGTCGTTCTTGGTCACGAGGCCGACCTCGGTGGAGACGATCTCGAGCGAGACCTTGGCGCTCTTGATGCCCTCGAGGACATTGCGCAGCGCCTCGGCGGAGCCGAATACGTCGGTCTTGACGATGACCTTGAGCACCTTCGCCTGCGTGGCGGCGATGTTCGCGAACAGTTGCTCGACCGAAACTTCCTTGGGCACCGCATCGGCCGACGTGGTGACCTGCTTGAGCCGCAACTGCTCCTCTTCCGCAATGTTCTCGGCGGTGCGGATGTTCTTCACGACCTTGAAGGTCGCGCCGCTCTCGGGCGTGCCGGACCAGCCGATCACGCGCACCGGCATGGCCGGCGGAGCCTCCTTGAGGTTGAGCCCCTGGTCGTCGAACATCGCCCGGACCTTGGCAAAGCAGGAACCGCTGACGATGGCGTCGCCCACGCGGAGGGTGCCGCGCTGCACGATGACCGTGGCCAGCGGGCCGCGGCCGAAATCAATCTCCGACTCGATGATGATGCCGCTGGCGTCCGACTTCGGATTGGCCTTCAGCTCCAGCACGTCAGCCTGGAGGAGGATCATCTCCAGCAGGCTGTCGATACCGTCACCCTTGATGGCGGAAACCGGCACGGTGATGGTCTCGCCACCCCAGTCTTCCGGGGCGATGCTGCGCTGCTGCATCTGGGTCTTGACCTGGTCGAGGTTCGCACCCTTCACGTCCATCTTGTTGACGGCGACGATGAGGGCAACCTTGGCATTCTGTGCGTGCTTCAGCGCCTCGTCGGTCTGCGGCATGAAGCCGTCGTCCGCCGCCACCACGAGGACGGCGATATCGGTGACGTTGGCACCGCGGGCGCGCATCTTGGTGAAGGCGGCGTGACCGGGCGTGTCGAGGAAGGTGATCTTGCGCTTGTTGAACTCGATCTGGTAGGCGCCGATGTGCTGCGTGATGCCGCCGGCCTCGCCGGCGGCGACATTGGCCTTGCGGATCGCATCGAGCAGGGAGGTCTTGCCGTGGTCAACGTGGCCGAGGATGCAGACCACCGGAGGCCGGGGCGCGAGGTTCTTGACCTCCTCCTCTTCCGCCAATTTCCGCTTCTGGTCCTTGTCCACCACCACGGGGGCCTTCTGGGCCTCGCCGCGGTGCTTGATCTCAAGCATGAAGCCGTGCTTCTCGGCGACCTTGACCGCGACGGCCTCATCGATGGTGGTGTTCATCGAGGCGAAGCCGCCCGCCTGGTTCAGTTCGGAAATGAGCTTGAAGGGCCGCAGGCCGAGGGCGATGGCGAAGTCGCGCACGATGATCGGCGGCTTGATCTGGATGATCTTGATGTCACCGCTGGCGATCGGAGCGGGCGCGGCCACGGGCATCGCAACCGGCACGGGCGCGGGGGCCGAGCCGGGGGCAACCGGGGGCCGCGGAATCGGCGGCGTCATGCGCAGCACGGGCGGCGGGGCGGAGACCGGCGGAGGTGCGACCGGGCTCTTGGCCATTGGCGGCGGCGGCGGGGTGCTCACACGGACCGGCAGCGGTGCAGGAGTCGGGGGCGGCGAAACCGGGGCCATCCGCGGCGCGACCGGCGCAGCGGCGCGCGGCGGCATCGGAGGCGGGGCCATGGGCACCTTCAGCGGCGCGGGGGCCGGTGCCGGACGGACGGGAATCACCGGGAGCACGGGAACAGCCGGTTTGCTGGCGGCGGCCCTGGCGGCGGCGGCCAGTTCGTGCTCTCGCTCGATATCCTGCTTCGACTTCACGAAAATGCCGGCGGGATGATGAACCTTGGAAGGCACCAGGGGGGCTTCACCCGAGGGCACAGACGCGGTGGTCGCAGGTCGGGCGGACGCGGCAGGCTCAGCGGCCGGGGCGGCCGCGGCACGCTTTGCGGCATATTCCTCCCGCAGCGCTTCGGCGCTGATGTTGTCCACCGTGCTCGAGACCGACTTCACATCCGCGGCGATGATTTTGCGCTCCTTGAGGAGGGCGATCATCTCCTTGTTGTCCAGGCCGAGTTCCTCGGCGAGTTTATGGATGCGAATACTCATGCAGTGGCTGGGTGAAAATAAACAGGATTACGATTGGTTGACCCGGGCGATGATGGCCTCGGCGTCCTCGGGAGTGAAACCGGCTTCGACCAGGTCGCCGGCCTCGACGCCCTGGAAGGCGGCGGGGGAATTGATGCCCATGTCGACGAGCCGGCTGGCGAACGCCGTGTCCACGGCGAAGGCCTTGACCAGGGAATCGATGGCGGTCTGGCGGGGATTGTCGCCCATCGCCTTGAATTCCTCGATGTCGAGGCGCCAGCCGATGAGGCGGGAGGTCAGGCGGGCGTTCTGGCCCTTGCGGCCGATGGCCACGGCGAGATCGTCGGTGGCCACCTTCAGGAGAATGCGGTGATCCTTTTCATTGATGATGATCTCGCGCGGCAGGGCCGGCTTGAGCGCCTCAATGATCATTTCCTTCGGGTCGGCAAAGTAACGGATGATGTCGATCTTCTCGCCGCCGAGCTCGCGGACGATGGTCTTCACGCGGGCGCCCCGGGCGCCGACGCAGGCGCCGACCGGATCGACCTTGGGGTCGGCGCTGGTGACGGCGATCTTGGTGCGGTAACCGGGTTCACGGGCAAAGGCCTCGATCTTCACGGTGCCGTCGGCGATCTCGGTGACTTCGAGTTCGAACAGGCGGCGGACAAACTTCGGGCTGGCGCGGCTGAGGATGATCTCGGGGCCGCGGGGCGTGGAATCAATGGACATCAGCAGGCAGCGGATGCGCTCGCCGGGCTGGTATTCCTCGGCCGGCACCTGTTCCTTGCCGGGCATAACGGCTTCGGCCTTGCCGAGGTCGACGTACAGGTCGTTGCGCTCGCGACGGCGCACTGTGCCGGTCACGATGTTGCCCACCTGATCCTTGAAATCGTCGTAAATGCGGTCCTTCTCAAACTGGCGCAAACGCTGCATCACGGCCTGCCGGGCCGTCTGGGCGGCAATACGGCCAAGAGTGGAGGGATCGATTTCCCTTTCCAGCATTTCACCTAATACTACACCGGGCTTCACCGCCTGGGCCTTCTCAATGTGGATCTCGGTCTTGGGATTGCTGACGGAATCCACAACTTTCAACACAGCCCAAGCATGAAGCTGCCCGTTCTTCGGGTTGATATCGATCTTCAGCTCCTGACCGGAGTTAACCCCTTTCTGGGCCGCGGTCTTAAGCGCGTTTGCAATGGTCGCAATCATGTCCGCGCGGCCAATGCCCTTTTCCTTCTCCATGTATTCCAGGACGGATAAGATTTCGCTGCTCATAGTGCTTGTTAAATGGGAAAAAAAAAGCGGGCCGCAGGGCCCACTTATTTAAAAGTGAGTGTTATTGAGTCGGTAAACTTATTCGTCGGCTGCAAAGCTTGTCAAGCCCCGCAGCCTCGGGGCACGGCAGATGCCGGGTTTATTGCCGTCCCGTCGCCAACCAACGCCCCATCAAACCCTGCAACGTACCATCAAACCCTGCAACGTACCATGGCTGGCCGGATGGGAATGGCCGTCAAAGAGCCCGAGTTCGCGCAGAGCCCGATCATGAACGGGGGTTGGTCACCGGGAAACCAATGGTGCCAGAGTCCGGCCAGATCACTCCCCGTTCGGGCGGACAGCAAAGGCAGCCAGCCATCGCAAACCAGGTTGTCCAGCCGGGTGCCACCCACGGTACCGGCACATAACTGCCCGGCCCAGGCGATCCGGAGCGCCCCCAACCGGTGCTGCTTTCGCACTTCACCCGTCGGTGCCACGATGGGCAGGCACGGAAGGTTGGCGGCGGATGCCGACAGCTGGGCCGGCCAGTCCGGCATCGCCGCGTTCCAAGCCCCATATTGTCGCAGTCGGGTTTTCGAATGATTGGCCGGACGCACGCCTTGCTGACTCCAGCGACCGGCCTCCGACGCATGGATGTGTTCGAGGTCAACCACCCCACCCGACCAGACCGACCGGGAAAATTGACTCGCCACGCGCAACATCTGAGCCCGGTTGAAGCGGTACCCGAGAATCTCGAGGGCCGCATGATGGCAGGCGTCGTCCCAGCCCAAACGCTCGATGCGGAGCTGGGCATAATGCACTTTCTGCCGCCACCGGCTCCCGGCGCAGGTCTGCAATTCGGCCGTGAGTTCCGCCGGAGGCAGTTGACGCAGGACTTCCAGCAGGCGGTTGAGCGGACGTCCCGCCAGTCCCTCGATGGCCGCCTCAGCGGCATACTCTTCCAAACCATGGTGCAGACACGGAAGGAGCACCAAGGTGGGAACCCTGCGCCCTTGCCCACCGAGCGTGGGCTGTTCGGCCCCGGCGGGGAAAAGCACGACATGCAAGCGGACGTTGTCGTAGGCCAGATCCGCCGCATGGCCGTGCGCCGTCCAGTCATCCGCGCACAGATGCAGCTCCACGTCGCCCGTGACCACCGGCCCGTCATCGAACCTCAGCCGGGCATCCTTGAAGTCCGGCCCGCCCAAGAGGTTCCAGCGACCCGTCTGGACAACCTGCAGTCGCCGGCCGTCAATGAGGGTCAGGTTCTCGTGTTCAAAATCACCGCGTGCCCAGATTTGCTGGAGCAGTTTTTCGGAAAACTTAAACGGACCGTAGAGGCCTTGCATCTCCTCGACGCCGATCACCGAGTTGGCGATGTGATTCATGGCGGCAGGCAGAACGGCTGAGGCGCGTGCAGGGCAATGGTCGCGTCATCCCGGTCTCCGAATCTGAACCTGGTCCCATCTGTGCCGTTGACCTGAACGGGCAAGTTCTCAACTTGGACTTCCGGTTTCGGAGGAGTGGCTGAGTGGTTAAAGGCACCTGACTTGAAATCAGACGTGGGCGCAAGTCCACCGGGGGTTCGAATCCCTCCTCCTCCGCCAGTTTTTTCATAGGTAAGGGAGAGATTCCGGGCCTACTGTTGCCACTCATAATGGCAACAGTGGGTTGACGCAAAGCCTGAGGCCGATGGACCCAATGAAAAAGCCTCAGATTCGGATGAAGCGAGTGACCGTCAAGGCCCAGCAGGACGGGCAGACGTTTGAATACCTGGCCGTGCACGACCATGGCGGCACTGTCGCCGACCAGCTGCGCATCCACGGAAGACGCCGCCAGGAGGCGCGCCTGGAGGACGTCATACGCCGTCACGACCGTGATTGGCCGGTGGCTCCACTTGGCGCGGGCGAAATCGAGTAGGCTCTTCACACCGCCTCCGCAATTTCCGTT
>JBIJDP010000403.1:0-3569 GCA_044344065.1 Opitutaceae bacterium | reverse complement strand
GGCGGGCACCCTGCTCGAATCCGCGGACCTGCAACACAAGGACGGTTCGATTATCACCGTGCTGCTCGGCGCCACCCGCACCCTGAACCGGAAAAAGGAACTCGTGCGCGTCACCGGGTTTATCTGTCCGCTCCCCGCGGCCACGGCCAGGTCCGCCGAGGTCACGCCGGAGGGCCTCACGGCGGATGCCTTTGCCGCGCTTGCGGAATCGGTGATCCTCGCCGACACCGGGAGCAATGTGCTCAGCCTCAACGCCGCCGCGGAGCGCATGCTGCGCACGACCTCCGCCGAGGCGGCCGGCAAGCTCCTCCCTGAGGTCTTCAGGCTGATCCACCGCGAGACCGGCCAGCCCGGCGACAATCCCGGCGAGCTCACCCTCGCCGCGGAGAATCCGCTGCCGCCGTCCCGCGAGCATGCGCTGGCGGTCGGCGACGCCCCGCCGGTCCCCATCATCTGGAGCGCCCGCGCCTCCTTTACGGCCGATGGTCGCGCCCGCGGCGTCGTGGTGGTGTTCCGCAACCCCGACGAAATGACCCTTTCGCCCGATGAGCTGGTGAAGGCGAACCGCTACGAGGCCCTCGCCCTGCTCGCCGGCGGCATCGCGCATGATTTCAACAATCTCCTGACCACCATCCTGGGCGGCATCTCCCTCGCAAAGGACAACCACGACTACACCGCCCTCGCCGACGCCGAGCAATCCTGCCTGACCGCCAAGGGCCTCACGAAGCAGTTGCTCGCCTTCGCCAAGGGCAGCGCCGGCTCCCGCATGGTGTCCCCGGTTCCCGCCATTCTCCATGACTCCGTGAAAATCGCCGCCGCCGGCAGCACCGCGAGGATTGCCGTGGAGGCGGCGGACGAGGTGTGGCCGGTCCTGGTGGACCGTTCGCAGATCCTGCAGGTGTTCCAGAACTTCATCGTCAACGCCCTGCAGGCCATGCCGCCGGAACCGCACCGGGCCGAGGTGCAAATCCGGGCGCGCAATGTCAGTCTCACGGCCGGCCAGATCGAGGGCCTTGAAGCCGGCGACTACGTGGAGTTCGAGGTCCGCGACAACGCCGCCGGCATCAAGCCCGAGTATCTCGCCAAGATCTTCGATCCCTTCTTCACCACGAAGAAACACGGCACCGGCCTCGGCCTCGCCACCGTTCTTTCCGTGGTGCGCAAGCACGGCGGCCAGATCGCCGTCGCTTCCACCGTCGGCACCGGCACGGTCTTCACGGTCTACCTGCCCCGCGCCAACCAGCCCGTCGAGGTGCAGGCCCGCCGCGCGCCCTCCCTGCGCTTCGGCACCGGCCGCGTGCTGTTCATGGATGACGACGTCAAGATCTGCACGCTCACCGCCAACATGCTGCAAAGCCTGGACTACAAGTTCGACATCGCCAAAAACGGCGAGGAGGCGGTCACGTTCTACAAGCGCTACCTCAACATCGGCCGGCCTTACGATGTCGTCATCATGGATCTCACGGTGATCGGCGGCATGGGCGGCGAGGAATGTTTCAAGGTGCTCAAGGAACTCGACCCCGACGTCCGCGCCATCGTCTCCAGCGGCTATGACAACGAGGACATGGCCCGCCGCTACTTCGACCAGGGCTTCTGCGGCTACCTGACCAAGCCCTACCGCGTCAACGACCTCGGCAAAGTCATCAAGGCCGTCGTGGGCTGAGGTCACCCGCCAAGCATCAATCCATGGCCAGCGAAGACAACTCAACGCCCGATCTCGCGGGTTACCGGCCCCTAGCCTCCTCGAAGTTCCGTCCGCGCATCTTCGACGTGTTCAAGGGTTACAACCGTGAGCACGTCGTCGCCGACACCCTCTCCGGCGTCACCGTCGGCCTCATCGCCCTGCCGCTCGCGCTCGCCCTCGGCATCGCCAGCCTCCCGTCCGGGATCCCCACGCCCTTCCCCGCGCCTGCCATCGGCATCTTCACCGCCATCATCGGCGGGTTCATCGTTTCGCTGCTCGGCGGCAGCCGCGTGCAGATCTCCGGTCCCACCGCCGCCTTTGTCACGGTCGTGCTCCTCATCGTGGACAAGCACGGCTTCGACGGCCTGCTCCTCGCCACGATGATGGCCGGCGTGATCCTAATCCTCATGGGGTCGTTCGGTCTGGGCACGCTGATCAAGTACATCCCCTACCCGGTCACCAGCGGCTTCACCACCGGCATTGCCGTGACCCTCATCGGCGGTCAGGCCGCCTCGTTCCTCGGGATCGGTGCCATCCAGCCGCGCGAGTTCGTCGAGAAGGTTCCCTGGCTCATGGAGCACCTGCCCACGCTGAACTGGCCGACCCTGCTCATGGCGGTGGCCGCAGCGGCCCTGATCATCAACTGGCCGCGCTTCCGCGCCTTTCTCCCGGCCGACCGCATTCCCGGCGCCATCGTCGCGATGGTCGTCACGGCTGGGCTCGTCGGGTTCCTTGGCTGGGGCCGCTCCTTCGGGATCGCCACCGTCGGCTCGCAGTTCGGGCCCCATGCCATCCCGCACAGCCTTCCCCCGATCACCTGGCCCGAGTTCAGCCTCGACCGGATCCGCGACCTGATCGGCCCGGCCACCACGATCGCGCTGCTCGGCGCCATCGAGTCGCTGCTCTCGGCCGTGGTCGCGGACGGCCTCATCAACGACCGCCACGATTCCAACACCGAGCTCATCGCCCAGGGCGTCGCCAATCTCGCCTGCCCCTTATTCTGCGGACTGCCGGTCACCGGCGCCATCGCCCGCACCTCCGCCAACGTCAAGGCCGGCGGCCGCACGCCCGTCGCCGGCATGGTCCACGCGCTGACGCTCCTCACCATCGTCCTGGCGTTCTCGTCGTTCGCCCAGTACGTCCCCATGGGCGTCATCGCCGCGGTGCTGCTGGTCGTCGCCCTGCGCATGGGCGAATGGCATGAACTCGCCCGCCTCCGCAAGATGCCCCGCAGCGACGCGCTCGTGCTGCTGACCACGTTCAGCCTCACCGTGGTCTTCGACCTCGTGGTCGCCGTCGAGGTCGGGATGATGCTCGCCGCCGTGCTCTTCATCAAACGCATAGCCGAGACGACCGAGATCGCGCCCATCACCGCCCGCGACGAGCTCGAGACGCAGGAGCAGATTGCCCACGGCAAGGACATCCCCGACGGCGTAGTCGTGTTCCGCATCTTCGGCCCCTTCTTCTTCGGCGCCGCCGAGAAGATGGAAGACGCCCTTCAGCGCGTCGGCGCCCTGCCCAAGGTCCTCATCCTGCGCATGCAGTTGGTGCCCGCCATGGACGCGACGGCCCTGAACGCGCTCGAGAGCATCGTCGAACGCATGCAGGCCGCCGGCGGCACCGTCATCCTGAGCGGTCCGCACCGTCAGCCGCTCGACATGATGATCAAGGACGGTTTCGTCCAGCGCCTCGGCCGGAAGAATATCCGCGCCCACTTCGACGACGCCCTAATCCGCGCCCGCGAGATCCTCGCCGAGCAGAAGTCCAAGAAGCACCACGCACCCACACCCCAGGAAACCGGCCAGTAGACGCCGCGGTATTATTCTTAATCTCGGCTTGCACGGATTTCACGGATCCGGCGGGCGAAGTTCAGTGGGATGGCCAT
>JBIJDP010000186.1:0-5461 GCA_044344065.1 Opitutaceae bacterium | reverse complement strand
ATCCTTATGTGCCGTTTGTGCCTTCTGTGGCGATCCTGCACCGCCACATTCACCTAGTCCGTGCAATCCGTGGCTAAACCGTCCACCGCTATTCGCGCCAGGTGAACGCGTGACAGAGGGCCACGCCCGCCGCGTCGGCCTCGTCGACCGCCAGCGTGCGACCGTGGCCGAGCAGCGACATCACCGTGCGCGCCATCTGCTCCTTGCTCGCCCGCCCCGCGCCCACCACCGCCAGCTTCACGCGCAGCGGGGCGTATTCATAAACCGGCAGGTCGCGCAGGGCCGCGGCCGAGATCGCCGCGCCGCGGGCCGCGCCGAGGATCTGCGCCGTCTGGAAATTCTGCACGTAGATCGTCTGCTCCAGCGCCACGTGCCGCACGGTGAAGTCCTGCAGGAACGCCGCCACGGCGCGGTGGATTTCACCGAGCGCATGCGCCATGGGGAGCTTGGCCGCGACCTTGACGGTCTGGCAGCGCAGCAGCACCGGCTGGCGTCCGCGCCCAAATTCGATCAGCGCGAGACCGGTGCCGCGCAGCGAAGGATCGATGCCCAGCACCTGGCCCTCAAACGGCACGCGCATCGCCGCCGCCGGCGAAGCCTGGGCGGCGGGCACGGACTTGCCCGCCAGCTTCGCCGCCCACATCTGCCTGACATTCATCCGCGCCATGGTCGTGCAACCGAATACACGTTGCCGCCCAAAGCAGAAGCCGAATATGCACCACACCCCGCTTGCGGCTTGTTTCATGGCTGGCTTGTCGGTCAGGATGCCGCCCACGCCGTGTCCGCGATGAAACCGCCCGATACCAAGCCCGCCGCCAGGGTCCAACCCGAAGCCACCGCGTTCCCGTTCCCCGACTCCCGCTGGCAGCGCTGGCGCGCCCGGCTCAGCGGATTCCATTTTCGCGACCATTGGTGGCAGTTGCTCAACCTGTGGGAGACGCATCGCTGGTTCCGGCGCACCGCCTACGGCCTGCTGGCCGCCGCCGTCCTCGTGGCGGGCCTGTGGCTCTGGGCCTATCCGGTGTGGATCCGGCGCAACGCCATCAAGATGTCACGCGAGTGGATCGCGGCCGGCAACCTGCGTCTGGCGGCGGAGATGGTGCAGAAGGCGATGACGCTCATGCCCGATGAACCCGAGCCCTGGCAGCTCGCCGCCGAATTGTGCCGACTGAGCGGCCTGAAGCTCCAGGCCGTCGGCTATGCGTCGCGCGCCGCGAAGCTGGCCCCGGAAAACCCGGACCTGACCCTCGGCTGGGCGGCCGAAGCCCTGCGGGCCAACCTGCCGGAGGAAGCGGACAAGGCGCTGGATAAACTGCCGCCCGAGGTGTTCATGCACTCGCCCATCGCCCTGCGCCTGCGCGGTGAACTGGCCCGGAGGCAACTGCGCCTGAACGTCGCGCTGGGCTGCTTCGAGACCGCGCTGCGCCTGGAGGGTCCGCTCGCCATCAACGAGGTCCCGCTGGGCCTGATCCTCATCCGCTCCACCGGGACCGCCGCCAGGCAACGCGGCCTCGCCCTTCTGACCAAGTGGACCAAAGACCTGGAATGGGGACCGGCGGCCCTGCGCACGCTGCTCGAGGACGCGGTGGCGGCGAATGACCGCCCCGCCATGCTGAGATGGAGCGAGGCGCTGCGCACGCATCCGCGCTGCACGGTCGGGGACATGCCCAACTGCCTGTTCGCACTGCGCCAGGCCGACGAAAGCCGCTACCGCGAGGTGCTGGCCGGACTCGAGCGCGACCACGCCGTCACGCCGCAGGCCGCCGCCCAGTTGCTCGGCTGGCTCAACCAGATCGGCCGCCACGCCGACGCGGTCCGCTGGCTGCCCACCCTGCCCGCTCCCGCCCTGCAGCAACCGCCGCTGGCGGTGCTCGCCGCCGAGGCGCTGCGCGTCACCGCCTGGTGGCCGGAACTGGCCGGGCGGACCGGCGGCCAGAACTGGGGGACAGAATTCGACTTTCTCCGCTGGGCCTACGCCCGCGAGGCAGCCCTGGCGCTCGGCCAATCCCAGCGCGCCGGGGAACTCTGGCTCACCCTGTTCAACCACACGCGCCTGAACTCGGTGCACGGTCTCTTCGTTGCCGCGAACCTTTACAGTTGGGGGCGCACGGCGGACGCCGAGCAGATCTGGTGGCAGGTCTCGGAAAACGGCGGCAAGAACGCCACCGACTCGCTGGCCGCCCTCACCCGGCATTATCAGTTGCAGCGTGACGCCGAGGGCCAGTACCGCACCTTCCGCCAGTTGCATTTTCTGAAACCGGAGGATGCAGCCATCGGCAACAACTACGCCTTTTTCGCATTGCTGACCGGACGCGACCAGCGGATCGCCGACGAAATCACCCGCACGAATCTGGCTGCGGCGCCGGCCAGCGAAACCTATGTGGCGACCCGGACGTTTGCCCTCCTGCGCCATGGCCGGAGCCGCGAGGCGCTGACCCTCGTCGCCCCCCTCGGCGCGCAGTCAGGCCGTTCTCCCGCGGTCGCCTTTGCCTACGGCCTCGCGCTGGCGGAAAGCAACCGCAAGGACGAAGCCCGCCCGATCCTGAATGGATTGCCACCAGAATCTCTCACGCTCCGCGAAGTGGAGTTGATTGAGTCCGCGCTCAAGGAGCCGTGACGCCAAGGGCGCGACGTCCTGTCATCGGGCCGAAGGCTCCCAGGAATGTGGTCGCCACATTTTGCCGCGGGCTGAAAGCCCGACCCAGCGTCCAGCCTTCAGCCCTCGTTGTTCAAAAAGGAGTTTGAAGCCCTAGACGCCCACCGGCACCCGGCGGCGATACCAACGGCGCCACCCGAATAACCCGACGGCTAGGGTGAGCGGCATCCAGGCCCCGACCTCCGGGATTGGCATGCCGTCAATCGTGGCGACCGCGCCCACCTGATAGACCAGCAGGCCGCTGGGATTCAGCGACACCGATGACGAAGTGCCCGTGATGCTGTTCGTATTGGTCACGAGCACGTAGATGTAGTTGGTGCCGATCACAAAGTTCGCGTTGTTCGCGCCGTTGGCGTTGGTGAAATTCTGCAGGTAGAGGGCCGAGGTGTTGTTCCAGGCATTGGTCGCCGATCCCGCCAACGTGCTGCTGCTGGTCTTGATGCTGCCGCTGGTGTTAAGTGTCGGATTGACGTAAACCGAGTAGCGGTCGTCAGCGGCGATGGTCAGCGATATCGAAACGTCATTGGTCACGGTGCCGGAACCGGTGCCCATGATGTTGAAGGCCATCCGATACAGGTAGGTGGCGCTGTTGGTGCCGGACGAACCGTTGCCGGGAAGGTAGTCGCCGCCGACATTGGCGGTGCCGCCGGAGGCCGCCGTGCTGGCCCCGGGTGCGGTGATCCACTGGGCGCTGGCGGTATTCTGCACCCAACCGGAATCGATATAGGAGCCGCTGACCACATAGGCGGCGCCCGAATAGGTGCTCGTGCCGCTGTAATTCGTGCCTCCCACGCGCGCGTAGGTCACCGTCCAATTCGCATCGGTTTGTCCACCGGTCTGCAGTCCGCCGCTGCTGTTCATGCCAGTGTAATAGAGCCCGGAAATGTCCGTGGCCGAACCGGCGCGCAAGCTGGCTCCTCCCAAAATCCAAAGGGAGGCCAAGGCTGCGATAAGCATGCTTTGCCTGAACTGTCTCATGACTTTAACATTAGGGTGATATACCTAGATTTCAATCCCGGGTTGGAGTGACCTCGATTCATTACTATTGCGATTACATTGCATTAAATATTCAATTTAGTTCCCTACTTGGGCGTAATCAGGAAAATAGCATTTTGAGCCCAGCGATGCCGGCCAGGACTAAGGCAATGTTCTCAAACAACTTCTGGTTTATTTTCTTCAGGATGTATTTGCCGAGGAAAGCGCCGATCACGACCGCCGGAGCCAGCCACAGATTAAGCATGAAGCTGCCAGGATTGATCAGGCCGAGATTCAGCATGAACGGCACCTTGAACAAATTCATGAGCATGAAATACACGGCACCCGTCCCCACATACTCCATCTTGGGCAGGCGCATCGCGAGAAGGTAGATCGCCATGAGCGGTCCGGCGGCGTTGGCCACCAGGGTCGTGAAGCCCGCCAGCACCCCGATGGTCGGGGCAAACCAGGCGCCGTGCTCGGCCAGTTCACCGCTCCGGCGCTGACGCCACAAATGCACGGCCAGGAGCACGAGGATGATGGCGCCGATCAGGACCTGGGCCTGCCAGTCGTTGATGCGGCCCAGGGCAAAATATCCCGCAACCACGCCGGCCGCAGTCCATGGGAAAAGCTGCCAAAGGAAGCGCCACTGCGCGTGCTGCCGGTAGGAGAGCACCGCCACCACGTCGGCCAGCACCAGCATCGGCAGCACGAGCCCGCTGGCCTCGCGGGCCGGCAGGAGGTTCGCGAAGATCACGACCGCAAGCATGCCGAGTCCGCCGATGCCGGTTTTTGCCAGGCCGATGAAAAGCGCCCCGAGGATCGCCAGCGCCCATTGCCAGTGGTCGAAGTTCATGGGCCGGACCTCTCGCCGAACCGCCCGGTCTCCACCGCAAAAATCTGCCACGTGCCCAACTCCGCCTCCGGCGCCGTCGTGCCGGTCGCGATCACCTGCGATTCCGGATCGATCGACGCCCAGAATCGCCGCCGCCGCGCCGGGTCGAGTTCGCCGAGCACATCATCCGCCAGCAGCACCGGCCGGACATGGCACTGTGCCTGGAACCATTCCGCCTGCGCCAGCCGCAGGGCGAGCACAAGCGAGCGCTGCTGGCCCTCGGAGGCAAAGTCCCGCGCCGGCTCCCCATTGATGGTGAACTCAAGTTCGTCGCGGTGCGGCCCGGCCAGCGTGGTGCGGAACTGGGCATCCCGCGAACGCCCCGCCACCAGCCGGGCGCGGAGCGCTTCCGCCGCGGGCTCGGAAAAATTGGGCCGGTAAACCACCGCCGCCGGTTCCGCGGCGCCGGAAATCCGGGCGTAATGCACGGCCAGCAAGGTCGCGATCGCCGCAATGCCCGCGGTCCGCCAGGCGATCAGCTCCGCCCCGGCCGGGGCCAGGCTGTGTTCGAAGGCCTCCAGTTCATCCGCGGCCGCGCCGACTTTCAGCAGGCTGTTCCGCTCGGCCAGCGCCCGGTGATAGGTCTGCAACGCGCGCAGGTAGGGCGCATCCATCGCCGCCAGCGCCAGGTCGAGCCAGCGCCGCCGGACCGCGGGTGCGCCCCGCACGAGCAGCAGATCCTGCGAGGTGAAAACCACCGTGGGAAAACGCCCGAGATAATCCGCGATTTTGGTGATCTTCTCCCCGTCGCACCACAACTCGCGGCCGTCGGGTCGCAGCGTGATGGTCAGCCGCGTCCGGCCGAATTTCTCATGCTCCACCTCGCACGCGATGGCGGCCTCGGCCTGGCCATGCGCCGGCAGCAGCCTGGCGTCGGTGGTGCGGAACGAGCGCAGGGCCGTGATGAAGCCGGCCGCCTCGAGCAAATTGGTTTT
>JBIJDP010000147.1:0-6196 GCA_044344065.1 Opitutaceae bacterium | reverse complement strand
AGGACGAGGGCTACCACCTTCACCCAGCGGGGTATCGAACTGAGGGCCCCGCCGCCGCCGTTGCCGGAGGACGGGCGCGCCGCCTTGGCCGCGTGCTTGGAGTCCGGCACATGGTCGCCGACGGTGGTGAGAATCTCCTCCACGGACATTTCCCGTGTGCCGGACTTCAGATTCCAGCTGTGCAGGCGCAGGCGGCCGTTGGCCGCCTTGACCATGAAGACGCCCTGCGGGCTTGTGATGCGGATCTCGGGGGCCGCCGGATCAGCCGGCGCCTGATGCGCCACGGCTTTTTCCATGGCCAGCAGAATCTCGCGCAACCGCACGGCATCGACCGCGGGCAACTCGCTGTCCGCATGCCTTACCCCGACTTCCCGGGCATCGGGAGTCAGGTGGCGGAAGTTGAGTTTGTAGGTCAGCGGATTCATCAGCGTTCGATGATGAACAGACCGTCACCATTGGCTCCGGTGCGGAAACTGCCGGTTGATAGATTCCCGTCGTCGACCACGATATCGATGTCCAGCAGCTGGTTGGCATCAATCACCAGCGGTGAATCGTTGGTCCCTGAAATGGCGATGGCGGCCTTGTAGCGCACGCCCGCATGCAGTTGATCCTGCTCCCAGTTGTAACGTCCACCCATCGGGGTGACCCGGGCCCAGGCGGTGCTGTTCAACTGCCCTTCAAGCCCGGCCGGAACCTCGCCCGGATCCGTATCGACGGGCCAGGAGCCCCGTTCCTGGGCGTAGGTGTTGAAAACGGCGGCAAAAGTCCGGAAGTCGCTGGCAATCGTCGTCGAACGCGACCGCCGCTGGATTTTCTGGAAAGCAGGAATGCTCAACATCGCAAGCATGCTGACGATAACCATGACCACCATGATTTCAACCAGTGTGAACCCGCGATGCCGGTTGTGCCCCTGCCGGGCACTGTGCTTGGAAAAAATATGAGCTACAGCTGTCAATCTGTGGGGAGAGAATCGACGTTTAGTTTCCGCGTGGCAAGCCCGCGGTGGCTGCGGTTCGTGTTTTTTTGCGCCATTATTCGACTGGATGACTTGGACTTGTCCCACCTCTGAAAAATCGCGGGATCAAAGAAGCAACCCCACCATTCAGGCCTATCCGACCGGCAAGGCAACAGGTTTGGGAGTTGAGTGCAAAATCCTGGATTCAACCAAAAACGGGCCGGCCGGCAGCAGGCTCGCCAGCAACACCCAGCCGGTGCGCTGCCAGTTCCAGCGATGCACCCAGGCCGCCTGCAGCGCCAAGATGACATAAAGGATGAAAAGCACGCCATGCGCCATCCCGACGAGGCGCACGGCCCCGGGATAACCGGCCAGATATTTCAACGGCATGGCCACGCCCAGCAGCAGGAGGAAGGAAATACCCTCCGCCCGGCCGGTCACGCGCAGGCGACCCAAGGTTGTTTTCATCCATGTCATGGGCGGCAGGGAATGTCACCCCGCGCGCATGGCAAACCCGCGCGCGAAATTTCATCGCCTCCCCGGCCGGCAACCCCGAGAACTCCCGGGTCGCGCATGAAATTCTGCATCGTCACCGACATGGAAGGCCTGGCCGGCGTGGACCACTGGGACCAATGTTATGCCACCGACGACCAGGATCCGGCCTACCGGCACGGCCTCGCCCAACTCGCCGCCGACACTAATGCCACGATTGCCGGCTGCTTCGATGCCGGCGCCAGCGAGGTGTGCGTGTGGGACGGACACGGACGCAACCGCCAGCAGGCCTTCACGCGCGTGCCGCTCGATCCGAGGGCCAAGCTGCGCCGTCTCGTCCAGGGCGCCCCCCTCACCTTCGACGGCCTCGACGCCTCCGTCGCCGGGGTGTTCATGGTCGGACAGCACGCGATGGCCGGCACGCTCCAGGGGTTCCTCGACCACACCCAGTGTCCCAAGGAAATCTGCCGCCTGCAGATCAACGGCCATGAACACGGGGAGATGAGCCAGTTCGCCCTGTACGCCGGAGCCAGCAGTGTGCCGCTGCTGCACGTCTCGGGCGACGAGGCGCTCTGCAACGAAGCCCGCCGGCTCTTTCCGTGGACCGCCACGACCGCCACCAAACGCGGCACGGGCTGGGCCGCCTGCAAGCTTTACCCGGTGGAGGAAGTGCGCACGCGCATCCGCACCGATGCCGCCGCCGCCATCCGGCGCCGCGAAACCGCCCGTCCCTGGCGCCTGCCGATGCCGGCTGAGATCACGGTGGAATTCGGCTGGAGTGAACTCGCCGACAAACTGGCCGCCATCCCCGGCGTCCGCCGCCGGCACGCCCGCACGGTGGCCTGGACCATCAGCGATCCGCGTTTCATCTACAACTGGCCGTCACCCGATTGGCACCCGCCGGGTTAGCACAACACCGTCAGGTCCTGTGTGCGCGTGACCTCTCGCTGCGGGGAACTGACTAATCCTTTCCCGCAGATCACGCGGCTATTAGCGGCTAATACCTCCGTCATCCGCGTCGATCCGCGTGATCCGCGGAAAGGATTGCATTCAGGGCGGCAGTCCAGGCTCCCAACGAAGCAGTCCGTGGAGCGTCATTACACTCCAAAAGAAATGTGAGCCGCCCTCCAAACCGGCAATTTGCAGCCACGCTGCCATACAATCCGGGCACACTGCACGAACGGTTTTCCTCGTCCGGCCACCCGCGAAAACCGGCAGAAATTTTACCCGCTCGCCTTCAACATTTTGTCCCGGTCGGTGCAGTGATTTTCGAACCGGACGCATGGGCGCGGTCTATGGCGACGAACCGCAACCTCAACCCCCAGGAGACACATCATGAAAACAACTCCACACCCTCTGGCCTGTGCCCTTTCCTGCGCCCTGCTGCTGACGCCGTTCGCGTCGGCCCAACCGGCCCATGCCGGCGGCGCCATCCACGCCACGGGCGCGGCCCAGGCCGCCATCCAACGCCCCGTCGTCGCACCCTCCGTGCCGGCCGGCGCCAGCGTGCGCGGCTCGGCCTCGACGAACCTGCCGCCGACGGCCCGCGCCCATCCGGGACTCAACCCGCAGGCCACCACCCACGCATCCGTCAATGCCAAGGAACGCGGCCTGACCGTCGCCGCCCTCGCCTCGTCCGGCGCCACCGTCGAGGAGATCCGCACCGCCGCCAAGGCCAACCGGGATGGCGTGCTGGCCAACGTGGACGGACAACTAGAAATCGGCGGCCAGATCACGGCGAATCTGCGCCGCCAGTCCCGCCACCTCGAAGGCGACGCCAAGGTGAACTTCAAGGCCGCCATGGAGGACGTGAAGACTTGCGAAAAGACCGTCCGCCAAAGCCTCCGGGAAGCGCGGAAAGCCAAGGGCGATGCGCAGGCCGAGGCCCAGGCCAAACTCGCGACCGATTACGCCGCCTACACCGAGGCCGTTGCGCGTGCCGAAGCCGTCGCCACGGCGACGCCGGCGCCCACCGACAGTGCCGGGACCACCAACGGCACGACGACCACCACCACTGCCACCGAAACCCAGCCTTAATCCTTACTTAATCCAATCCGGCGTCCCGCCCGACCGCGGGGCGCCGCTTTTTTCACCTGCAAACCTTCATCATGGCCTACCACACCTTTCATGTCTTCTGCCGTCGCGGCTGGCGCTGCCTTCTCATGCTGCCGAGCATAGCTTTCGCCGATGGCGAGTCCTCCTCCTCTCCCTCCCCCGCCCTGGTCACCGCCATCCCCGCAGCCCAAATCGTGATCAGCAGCGGCTTCGACTACAGTCGCGGCGACTACGGTTTCGCGACCGACACGGAGGTCTTCGCCGTACCGCTGAACCTGGCCTACGAAACCGAAACGTGGACCTTTCGCGTCAGCCAGCCCTGGCTCAGAATCAAGGGACCGGCCGGCATTGTCGTCACCGGCGCCCCGTTCGGGGGCGCGACCGCCCGCCCGGTCTCAAGTTCGGAATCGGGCATGGGCGACATCACGGCCGGCGCCACCTATCGGTTCAGTCCGACCGATGATGGACTCAACGTGGCGCTCACCGGCCGGGTGAAATTCGGCACCGCCGACGAAGCCAAGGGCCTCGGCAGCGGCGAGACTGACTATTACACCCAGATCGATTTGTCCCGCGCGTACGGTGCCATCGTGCCGTTCTTCTCCGCCGGCTATCGCTTCCTCGGGAGCAACAACCTCTACCCGTTGCGCGACGGCGTCTACCTGTCCGGCGGTGTCATCCGCCGCTTGTTGGGACCCACCCAGATCGGTCTCGCCGTGGACTGGCGCCAACGGATCGTGGCCGGAGGCGATCACGGCTGCGAGGTCACCGGCTTTGTCGTCCATCGCTTCGAAAACCGCTGGAGCCTGCAAGGCTACGCCCTGGCCGGCCTGACCGACGCAAGTCCCGACATGGGCCTCGGCGGCCTGATCAGCTATCACTTCTGAGCCCGATCACAGCGGCCAGAGTGCGCTGGTGACGACGTCTTATGCCCCGTCCCACCAGCGGCGCAGGTCCGCTCCCGCCACCTGCGCGTCCACCCAGACATCGGGAAAGCACGACAGGCCGTAGGCCGGCGCCGCATGGCCGAGTTCCGGCAGCACAAAGATATCCGTCGCCGTTGAACCGGACTTCAAGGCGGCGAACAATTCACGCACGTATTCGCCCCAGGCCTCGTACTCGGGCGTGCGGCGCACGCCGTCAAAGGTGACCGGGATCTGGCAGTGGTGACCCGTGAACGGTCGCAGGTGAAACTGCGTGCAGGCGGACATAATGTCGGGCCGCTCATTCAACTTCGGCCAGTAGGGCGCGGCCAAGTGGCGCACGACGGCGAAATGCGAATGGTCAAAGCACACCGGCAGCGGCGCCCCGGTTCGCGCCCGACAGGCATCGTGCAGGGCCCACAGGCGCTCCGGCGTTTCCGTGAACGTGTCCCGGTGGTTTTCAATGGCGACCGGCAGACCGGCTGCCGCCGCCGCGCGGCAGATGCGCAAAGCAGTCGCCACTGCCTGCTCCAGCGGCGTGTCGATGTCGCAAAGCTGGATCGTGGTCTGCCGCGCGCCTAAGTCCGCGGCCCGGGTGAAGAACGGTACCGGGTCATCGTCAACGCCCATGCTTCCGATGGCCCTGTAGTCCAGCGCCCCGCGTTCACCGAGTTCGGGGCGCGGCGGCGACATGATGCCGGTGAAGCCCGCCGCCGCGATCGCCGCAAACTTCCGCGACCACGGCCACTCGTTCGCCACGGACGGATATCCGCGCAGGGACCACGCACTGGCGAAGCCATGCAGTCGCGGTGCGCTCATCGTTGCCTTCGCGCCGTCCGGTGGAGCCGGTCGATCAGCACGGCGATATAGGAGGTGAAGCCGTGGTTGCAGCTGGCGCTGTCGTCGAGGTGTTCCCACAGCGTGCCGGTCCGGCGCGCCATCGGCGCGAAATTGCGCATCAATTCCCGCCGGGCCGCCGCCGGCTCGCCGTGCGCGATGAGCAGTTCCAGCCGCAGGAGCTTGCCGATGAAGGCATTCGCCGGGAACAGCGTGCCGTAATCGCCGCGCACGAGACGCTGCCATAGCGCGCGGTCGCGCCGCGGGGTGGTGAGACCATAGGAGAAGGCGTAGTACTGGCAGACCTCGGTCGCGTTGCCGGTCACCGTGAGTTTTCCGTCCGGGCCGCGCAGGGCATTGTCCACGAAGTGTCCGTCGCGCCAGGCGAGTTCGCGGATCGTGGACTCGATCCGCGCGGCCTTTTTCACCAGCGCCGGCTCACGCAGCAACCGCGCCGCCGCACGCAGGGTTGCGGCATAGAGCATGTTGGAGGGGAAGTTCACATCCTGCACGAACTGGTTGGCCTTC
The DNA here is from genome assembly GCA_044344065.1 of Opitutaceae bacterium. Taxonomy (GTDB): domain Bacteria; phylum Verrucomicrobiota; class Verrucomicrobiia; order Opitutales; family Opitutaceae; genus UBA2377. The sequence continues at coordinate 409 of JBIJDP010000147.1, read as the reverse complement.
GACCATTCGACGAACACCCAGTTTTCCAGTTTCTCGAGGAGCCCGCGTTCGTTCTCGAAGCGGCGGAAATATCCCAGCAGCCCGCGCACGCGGCGGACCACCAGTGGACGCCACGCCGCCGGCAGGCGGCGCTCCCGTGCGGCCTCATCGAGCTGCAGCACGAGGAACATCGCCCAGTTCGGGATGAACATTTTCTGCAGCGCCTCCGCCGGGTAACACATCGGTACCATGCCCGCCGGCAGGTCGGCGAACTTCGCCGGCCGCAGGTAGTTTTCGAGGAAGGCCCGCTCGATGGGATTGTCCCCGCACAGGTGCCACTCGGCGCGCGCCGTGAACAGGCTGTCGCACAGCCAGCCCGCCCGCTCCCGCGACGGACAGTCCATGAAAATATCGAGCGCGTTCTGCCGGA
>JBIJDP010000530.1:0-2854 GCA_044344065.1 Opitutaceae bacterium | reverse complement strand
GGAGTCCCGCCGGGGCGGGCTGCACCTTCTCCGCATTGATGAAGTTCCGCAGGCTGATGTCCGCCACTTCCGCCTCGCCCGCGAGAATCACGATCTCCAGGTGCTGGAAAGTGTAGGGCTCGAACGACTCGAAGTTCAGTTCCGCGCCCGCCGCCAGCTCGAGCCCGATCGTGTTCAGGCAGGAGGAGCGGTCGAAGACGATCTGCCCCTGAAGCAGGAGTTCATCAAACACGAGGAGCAGCCGCGTCGCGCGGACCGCCTGCACCCGCAGACCCGGGAAGCCGGTGCGCACCGCGCTGAAATCCACGCGCAGCCACTGCCCCGATGAAAGCCTGACCGCCGCCGCCGCCCGCAACCGTTCCCGGCCCGTAATGGAAAACTTCAATCCCGCCACTTCGCGGAAAAGCGACCACTCCACCTGCTTTTGCTCATACCCGGCCGACTGCTGCGGCACCTCATGGATGAACCGATGCGGCCTGGCCTTCCGCGCCCGCCCGGCACTGAAGGAAACACGACCCCGGACCGCCAGCGGTCGTGGTGTCACTTCCGAAAAATCCGGCAGCGCCACGCCACGCGCCAGCCATTCCCGCCGGTGGCGCACCCGCGCCAAAGCCAGCGGTTTCGCCGGCGCATAACCCGGCATCTGCCACGAGATCCCCTCCGCGCCAAACCGGTAGGCTTCGACAAAGGGACGCTGATAGCTGTAACGCTCGACGCGCTGCACGCGCTCCCGCCGGTGCTCCGCCTTGAAACCGCCACCGCGCACCGCCGTCCAGGCGAGCGCCTTCTTGCCCGTGATCAGTTCCGCGCAAAGAAATCCCGGCTCCAGCGTCGTGCAGAAGGTCGGCGCGCCGTAGCTCATCACCTCGATGACCACTTCAAGGCCGCCCGTGGCGTCCGCCACCAACGGCCATTCGTCGATGCGCGCGCAACCGTGTCCCGTGCGGGCCGGGCCGCGGCCGGCGAACACGCCATTGGCCCAAACGCGATAGGCCTGGGCCGCCGCCAACCGCAGCGTGCAGCGCGCCCGGCGGGGCAGTTCGACCCGGGTGTGGAAACTCACCCACCGATTCATTTGGCCCGACAAACTGGCGGGCCAGACCGGCAACGCATGGAAAAACGTGGAATGGGAAGACATCAGGAAATTCGCCGGGGTCAGTCACACCCGCAATGGTTTGCGTTGGCAAACCCTAGTTCCAAGATGGGAACTCGTCCCGGTCCGATCCGGCTGACTTTCTGCGCCACCCTTCCTTCCATGCTCAACCATCTCAATACGCGCTACGAGATTGCGAATGCCACCGTCACCACCGCCGTGCTGCCGGTCGGCGCCATTGAACAGCACGGCCGCCATCTGCCGGTCGGCACCGACATGATGCTGGCGGAGGCGGTCGCCCGGCAGCTCGCCGCGCGCCTCGACGCCTACCTCCTGCCGCCACTCGCCATCACCTCATCCATCGAGCACCGGCGCGCCAAGGGTACGGTCTACCTGCGCGCCGACACCCTCGCGCTGGTCGTGCGCGACATCGCCACCTCGCTGCAGCAATCGGGCTTCACCCGACTCGTGCTCGCCAACTTCCACGGCGGCAACTGGGTGCTCAAGCCCACCCTCCGCCAGCTCAACCGCGATCTGCCGGGGTTCCGCACGGTGCTGGTCCTTCCGGATCTCGACCCCGCCGAGTACGCAACGATCTTCGAACACAAGACCGGCGACGTGCACGGCGGCGAGTACGAGACCTCGCTCATGCTGCACCTTTATCCCGATGCGGTGCGAACACTGCCCGCACCCAGCGACGAGAAGTTTCCCCCGCAGTACATGCTCGATTACTGCGACATCACGACAATCACCCGCGAGGGCCACTGGGGCTGGCCGGAAGCGGCCACCGCCGAAAAGGGCCGCCGGGCCATGGCACTGCTGATCGAGGCCGGGCTGCGTTTCCTGCAGCAGGTCGAGGATACCGCCGCTGGCAAATGACCGACCCGCGTCCCGCCGTGACCGTGCGCCGGATGACGGCCGCCGACATTCCGTTCGCGGACGAAGTGCGCGCCTGCGCCCGCTGGAACCAGACGCCGCGCGACTGGCAGGGATATCTCCGCTTCGAGCCGGAGGGTTGCTTTGTCGCAGAGTCCGCCGGCCGGCCGGCCGGCACCGCCATGGCCATCAGTTACGAAGGCCGGCTTGGTTGGATCGGCATGGTGCTCGTGCACCCGGATTGCCGCCGCATGGGCATCGGTACCGCCCTGTTGCAGGCGGTCCTGGGCTATCTGCGTGAACGCGGCATCCGCACGATCAAACTCGACGCCACCCCGATGGGCAAACCGGTCTACGTGCCGCTGGGCTTTCGCGACGAATACGAAGTGACGCGTTTCGAAGGCGTTGCACCCATGGGATGCACCCCGCCCGCCGGCGTCACACCGTTGACCGCGGCGGACTGCACCGCACTCGCCACCCTCGACGCCCGGGCCCTGAGTGCGGCGCGGCCCGCGGTGCTCGCCGATCTCAGCCAGCGTCATCCCGACCTCTGCTTCGCGTGGCGCGACGGACCCAGCCTTGCCGGCGGCCTCATCGCGCGCGAAGGCACCTCGGCGTTGCAAATCGGACCGTGGCTCGCACGCGATCCGGGCACCGCCGCGAGTCTGCTGCAGGCGTTTTTCCACCGCGTCCCCGGCCGGCGGGTTTTCCTCGATGTGCCCGACCCGAACACCGCCGGGCGCGAGTTGCTGCTGCGACACGGGTTCATCGTGCAACGGACCTTCACGCGCATGTTCCTCGGCGACAATGCCCATCCGGGTGAGCCCGCGCTGGTCTTCGGCACCTCGGGCGCGGAAAAGGGTTAGGGCATATTTTCACAATGGT
>JBIJDP010000046.1:0-9097 GCA_044344065.1 Opitutaceae bacterium | reverse complement strand
CCTGAGGATCCTGACCTGCCCGAGAGCCTGATCCAGCGCTACGGACTCAAGCGCGGCCATCAGGTCGAGGTGCTGCTCCAGGCGCCGCAGCCGGGTGAACGCTGCCCGTCCGTCGTCCGCATCGAGCAGGTCATGGGCGGCAAGCCCGAGGCCATCGCGAGCGTGATGCCGTTCGAGGAGCTGATCCCGTATTATCCGCTGCAGCGCATTTTGCTGGAGTCGGAGGCCACCCAGAAGGACGTCTCCATGCGGGCCGTCGACATCCTGACGCCGATCGGCTTCGGCCAGCGCGCGCTCATCGTGGCCCCGCCGCGCACAGGCAAGACCGTGCTCCTGCAGAATATGGCGAACTCCATCACGGAGAATTCGCCCCACGCGAAGCTCATTTTGCTGCTGATCGACGAACGCCCCGAGGAAGTCACCGATTTCCGCCGCCACACGAAGGGCGAGGTGGTTTCCTCGACCTTCGACGAATCCCCCGAGAGCCACGTGCACTGCGCCGAGATGGTGATCGAGAAGGCGCGCCGGCTGGTCGAGCAGCGCGAGCATGTCGTCATCCTGCTCGATTCCATCACCCGCCTGGCCCGCGCCTACAACGCCCTCACCGGCAACCAGGGCAAGACGATGTCCGGCGGCCTCGAATCCAACGCGCTGCAGAAGCCCAAGCGCTTCTTCGGCTCGGCGCGCAACATCGAGGGCGGCGGCAGCCTGACGATCATTGCCAGCGCCCTGATCGACACCGGCAGCCGCATGGACGAGATCATCTTCGAGGAATTCAAGGGCACGGGTAACTGTGAACTGCACCTCGACCGCGGGCTCGTGGAGCGCCGGATTTTCCCGGCGATCAACATCGACCGCTCCGGCACCCGCAAGGAAGAGCTCATCTACCATCCCGACGAGTTGCAGCGCATCTACGGCCTGCGGCGCGCCATGCAGGGCCTCGGCCCGATCGAGTCGATGGAGATGCTCATCACGCGGCTCAAGAAGACGAAATCGAACGCCGAGTTCCTGATCAGCCTCCGCTGACCGAGCCCGGCCGGCCGACACGTCCGATGACCGCCCCAGCCGCCATCGCCGAGCCGTTGCGGCCACTCCCTTGGACTCCGCTCACGGTGGAGACCGAGGGTGGGGAGGCCCGCCGCGTGCAGACCGCGCTGGCGGAGAGGTTGCACCTCGAAATCGCGGACCTCGGCCAGGTGCGTCCATCCGCCGACGTGCTTCGGCGCGTGCCGCGGGAGCTCGCGGTGCGCCACCAGTTGCTTCCGCTGGGCGGGACCGCCCGCACGTTGCGGGTCGCGCTCGCGGATCCGCGCGAGACCGATGGCACGGATACACTCGCCTATTTGCTCGGCTTGGAGATCGAACCCGTGCTCGCCGCTCCGGGCGAACTGCACCGGGCCATCGAGCGCCATTACGGCCAGCCCACCGGTCCGATCGAGGCCTTGTCCGCCCCTGAGTCCGGCCGGCCGGAAGCCGGTCCTGAAGGCGGCGACGAAACAGAAGCCGCCGGCGATGCACCCCTGATCAAATGGGTGCACGACCTGATCGCGGAGGCCGTCCGGCGGCGCGCCTCGGATATCCACCTTGAGCCGCTGGAGCGCCGCTTCCGGGTGCGTTACCGCATTGATGGCGTGCTGCAGGAGGCGGAGAACCCGCCCAAGCGCCTGCAACTCGCGGTCATTTCCCGCCTGAAGATCATGGCGAACATCAGCATCGCCGAGAAACGCCTGCCGCAGGACGGCCGCATCCGGCTGAAGACGGACGGCCGGGCGCTGGACCTGCGGGTGGCTGAGCGCGTCCGCCTGGAGCGGATGATCGGCTCACCCGACGGAATTATGCTCGTCACGGGGCCGGCGGGCTCGGGCAAGACCACCACGCTTTACGCCTGCCTGCATCACCTCAACCAGACCGACCGCAAGGTCATCACGGTGGAGGATCCGGTCGAATACCAGCTCAACGGGGTCAACCAGGTCCCCGTGCGGCCCGAGGTGGGCCTGACCTTTGCCGCGGCGCTGCGGGCCATGCTGCGGCAGTCGCCGAATGTCATCATGGTCGGCGAAATCCGCGACCTTGAAACCGCGGAGATCGCGCTCAACGCCTCGCTGACGGGGCACACGGTCTTCTCCACGCTGCATACCAACGATGCCGCGGGCGCCGTGACGCGGCTCATGGAACTCGGGGCCAAGCCCTGCCTGCTGGCGACCGCCTTGCGCGGCGTGGTGGCGCAGCGGCTGGTGCGCCGGATCTGTCCCGAATGCAGCCGGCCGCATGCCCCGACCCCGGCTGAGCTGCACTGGCTCAGCCTGGAAGCGGGGGCCTTTGCGCCCGCCAATTTCCGTCGCGGGGCCGGATGTCCGGAATGCGACGGGACGGGCTACTGCGGGCGCGTGGGGATTTTTGAGATACTCCAAATGGATGAAAACCTCCGCGGTCTGGTCCATGCCGGGGCCAGTGTGTCGCGGCTGAGAGCCGGGGCGCGCGCCGGCGGCATGCGGACGATGCGGGAGCACGGCCGGAGAAAAATCATCGCTGGTTTGACCACGGTCGAGGAAGTTGCTTCCATCACCGCAGGCGACGCAGATTAACCCCACTTAAATCTTATGAGCTATGAAATGAACGAACTGCTCGATCTCGTCGTCGAGCAAAACGCCTCCGATCTCCACCTGTCCTGCGGCCAGCCGCCAACCCTCCGTCTCAGTGGCAGCATGACGCCCATCGAGGGCCCGAACCTGACCCCGGCCGACACCGAGAAGCTCATGCTCTCGATCACGCCCGACAGCCACATCAGCAACGTGAAGCTCAATGGCGGCGCCGACTTCGGCTTTGCCTTCGGCGACAAGGCCCGTTTCCGCGTGAGCGTGCTCAAGGCCAAGGGCAACTACGGCATGGTGCTGCGCCAGATTCCCTACAAGATGTTCGGCCTGCGCGACATCGGCCTGCCCGACAAGATTCGCGAGCTGCTCTACCGTCCGCGCGGACTGATCCTCGTCACCGGCCCGACCGGCTCCGGCAAGTCCACCACGCTGGCCTCGATGATCAATTACGTGAACGAGAACCGCGACGGCCACATCATCACCATCGAGGACCCGATCGAGTATTACCACAACCACAAGCGCTGCCTGGTCACGCAGCGCGAGATCGGCTCCGACGTGCCGAGTTTTGCCGAAGCCATCCGCCGCGCCCTCCGTCAGGATCCCGACATCATCCTCGTCGGTGAAATGCGCGACCTCGAGACCATCGAGGCGGCCATCAGCGCGGCCGAGACCGGTCACCTGGTCTTCGGCACCCTGCACACCAACAGCGCCGCCAAGACCATTGACCGCATCGTGGACGCCTTCCCGGCCAACATGAAGGACATGATCCGCACGCAGCTGGCCTCCTCGGTGCAGGCCGTCATCTCCCAGGTGCTGTGCAAGAAGATCGGCGGCGGCCGCATCGCCGGCTATGAGATCATGGTCACCACCACGTCCATCGCCTCGCTCATTCGCGAAAACAAGACCTTCCGTATCCCCTCCGACATCCAGACCGGAGCCGGCCTGGGCATGATCACGATGGATACGCACCTGATGAGCCTCTTCAACCGGGAGCTGATCTCGGCCGACGAGTGCGTGGAGAAGGCCCAGGATTCCAATGTCATGCGGGATAAGCTGATCGCCGCGGGCGCCAAACTGAAGGAACTCTGAGCGCCGGTTTGGTGGCGGCGGCATGTTCGAATCGCATCATCAGAGCATTCACGGCCTGCTCGGCCGTGCCGGGCTCGCGGCGGCGCAATTGACCGCGGTGCTGGCGGAGCAGGCCTCCACGGGCCGGCCGCTGGCGGAGGTGGCCATCGCCCGCGGCCTCGTCACCCGCGACCAGCTGCTGCGGCTGGTCGCGGAGCAGATTGGCGGGGATTATCTCGCGCAGACTCCGGCCCTGTTGCCAAGTGAGACGCTCGGCCTGCTCAGGGCGGACCTCGCCCGTACCTATGGCGTGGTGCCCTAGCGCGCGGACCGTGACCGGCTCGAACTGCTGGCCGTTGATCCGTTCGACGAGCGCCTGGTGGAGGACCTGACCTTTGCCCTCGATCGCGATGTGCGGATCGTGGTCGCCGATCCTCCGGCCGTCGCGGCCCTGATCCGGCGGCACTACGGTGAGGACCGGACTTCGTCCGCGGCCCTGCTGGAGGAAATCGCGCCGGAGGATTGCAACGGACACGGGCACGAGCTCTCCGTGACCGAGCTGACCCATCTGCGACCGGGCGTCCGACATTCATTTTGAACCGTTCGAGGATGAATTGCGGGTCCGTTACCGTCTGGACGGCGCCCTGCATGATCTGGCGCCGTCGGCGCGACACCTGGCCCTCCCGGTCATTTCCCGGCTGAAGGTGCTGGCCAACCTCAACATTGCCGAACGCCGCGTTCCGCAGGATGGCCGCATCCGCCTCACCCAGGCGGGCCGGGCCGTGGATTTGCGGGTTTCCACGCTCCCGACGCAGCACGGCGAAAGCGTCGTGCTGCGCATCCTCGATCAGGGGGCGCTGGACTTGGATATCGCGCAGCTCGGGCTGCCCGCGAATGTGCGCACGGGGATGGAGGAGGTCATCCGGCGGCCCAACGGCATTTTCCTCGTCACCGGTCCCACCGGCTCCGGCAAGACCACCACGCTTTACAGCGGCCTGCGGGCGATCAATTCTACCGAGCTGAAGATCCTCACGGCCGAGGATCCGGTGGAATATGAGATCGAGGGCGTCATGCAGCTCCCCGTGAATCCCGCGATCGGCCTGACCTTTGCCGCGGCGTTGCGGGCCTTCCTGCGGCAGGACCCGGACGTCGTCATGGTTGGCGAGATCCGCGATCCCGAGACCGCACAGGTGGCGATCCAGGCCGCGCTGACCGGGCACCTCGTGCTTTCCACCCTGCACACCAATGATGCCGTCGGCGCCGTGACCCGGCTGACCGAGATGGGAGTGGAGCCGTTCCTTCTCGCCGCGACGCTCGAGGCCGTGCTGGCCCAGCGCCTGGTGCGAAGGCTTTGCCGTGATTGTCAGGTGTCGTATGCGCCTGCTGGTGCGGATTTGCAGCAGGTTGGTCTCGACTGTGGGACCTTGGCGGGGCGGCCGTTTTTCAAGCCGCACGGCTGTGCCCAATGCAACCATACCGGGTATCATGGCCGCATGGGTCTCTTTGAATGGCTGCGGCTGACGGAACCCTTGCGTGAACTCGTGCTGCAGCCGGCGCCGACCCGGCGTATCCAGCAATTGGCCGTGGCGCAGGGCATGCAGACGCTGCGCGAACATGGCGTGGCCAGGCTGCTGGACGGCGAGACCTCGCTCGAGGAAGTCATCCGCCATACCTGAGCATGCCCCGCTTCACGTACACCGCCATTGATGCTGTCACCCGCCGCGAACGCCAGGGAACGGTGGAGAGCAGCTCTGCGGAATCGGCGGCGACCTTGCTGCGGGCGCGCGGCCTGATGCCGACTTTGGTCAAACTCGCCCAGGGCAGGTTGCGGTCCAGGCGTACGGAGGCGGCACCGGCCGGAAAGCCGCCGGCCCGGCGCCAGCCGCCCGTCTTCGGCCGTCCGGTTTCGCCCAAGCAGCTCGCGATCTTCACCCGGCAGCTGGCCATGCTGCTCAAGGCGGGCCTGCCCTTGGTGCGATCCCTGGAGGTGCTCGGACGGCAGGAGCGCAACGGGAGCCTGCGGTCGGCGCTGGTGGAACTGGCGGCCCACCTGCGATCCGGCGGCACGCTCGTCGACGGCCTGCAGCAGTTTCCACGGATTTTCGACCGGCTCTTCATCGACATGGTGAAGGCGGGCGAATCCGGCGGCGTCCTCGAGGTCGTGCTGGAGCGCATCGCCGTGTTCCAGGAGAAGAACGTGCGCCTGCGCGGCCGGATCAAGGCGGCGCTCACGTATCCGCTGATCATCGTCCTCGTCGCGACCGGCATCGTGGCGGCGCTCATGGTGCTGGTGGTACCGAAGTTTGAGCAGATATTTGCCGGCATGCTCAAGGGGCAGCCCTTGCCCATGCTGACGCAGATGCTGCTCACCGTGGCGAACTTTGTCCGCGACCATGCCGTGGCCGCAGCCGGCGGCGCGTTGGTGCTCGGGTGGGCCCTGGTCCTGCTGGCCCGCACCCGACCGGGAATCCGGCTGATGGACCGCCTGCGACTGTCCTTGCCGGTGCTGGGTGATCTGGCGCTGAAGGCCGGCGTGGCCCGGTTCACGCGGACCTTCGGGACCTTGCTGACCAGTGGCGTGCCGATCCTGCCGGCGCTGACCATCACCCGCGGCACCAGTGGCAACGTGCATCTGGCGGAGGCCATCGGCCGGGTGCATGACCGCGTGAAGGCCGGCGAGAGCGTGGCCGGTCCGCTGCGCACCACCGCCGTGTTTCCGGACATGGTGGCCAGCATGATCGAGGTCGGGGAAGAGACCGGAGCCCTGCCCGAAATGCTCACGCGCATCGCCGACAATTATGACGAGGAAGTGGACAGCTCGGTTGCCGCGCTCACCTCGATTCTCGAGCCGCTGATGATCGTCGTGATGGCGGTGATGGTGGGCACGATTGTGATCGCGCTCTTCTTGCCCATTGTCCGCATCGTGCAGGGGATGGGGTGAGGGGATGGGGAGTAGCGAGTCGCGGGTAGTGGGTAGCGAGTAGTAAAATGACCACCAATCAAGACGGGTAGGTATGCGGTAAAAAAGCAGGGGCCTGCCCGCAGGCGATATGTAGGGGCGCGGCTTGACTGCGCCCGATTGATTCGCGATTGCGGCGCGACCGGGCGCACACGAGGTGCGCCCCTACACTCAAACCATCGCCTGCGAACAGGCTCCTGCCTTGCGGAATAGCCCATGCTCGCTACCCGCTAACCGCTATCCGCTACTCGCTACTCCCATCTCCCACCGGCTTGGTCAAGAGCGTCGTGTTCAAACCCGGCAGGCGTTCGGAGAATTCGTTTTCCTCCGGGTTCTGGCGGAGGGCGCGCTGGACCATGCCCATCTTGGCGTCGAGGTTGTCGATCATGCTGACAAACACGGCCTCGGGGGTCGCGGCGTACACGGCGGCGCCCCATTCGGGTTCGCCCTGATGGCTGAGGACAATGTGCTCGAGCCGTTCCAACCGGTCGGCATCGAGCTTCGCCTTGAGGCCGGCTTTGCGCACGAGCTGGTAACCCAACACGACATGCCCCTGCAAAATGCCGCGCCGGCTGCGCTTGGTCGCGAGCGTGCCCTCGTATTCGATGGTCTTGCCGGTGTCGTGGAGCAAAATGCCGGCCATGGCGAGGTCGGCATCCACCTCGCGGTAAAGGGGCGAGAGGGCCTGGCAGGCGCGGGCCATGTGCACGGTGTGCTCCAGCAGGCCGTGACGGTAGGCATGGTGCATGGCCACGGCCGCGGGCGACCAGCGGAAGGCGTCGCCGATTTCCTCGAACACGCTGCGCACGGTCATGCGCAGTTCATCGTGTTTGATGCCGTCGATGAAGGCGTTGAACTCGGTCCACAGGCCTGCGGCATCCTCGGGTGCGACCTCGACGAGATTCTCGATCACCCCCGGCTGCGCCGTGAGTTCGTCCTCGGGGACGATGCTCACGCGGACCGGGCGCGGTGAAAACCGGCCCTGGTAAAAGTCCACCTTGCCCTCGAAGCGCACCACCGCGCCCTCGCCGGCGGACTTCAGCACCTCGAAGGCGGGGCTGTCGCCGAAGACCGTGCAATTGAACGAGCCGCCGCGGTCGCCCAGCTCGACGCTCATGAAGGCATTGCCGTTAGACGCGGTCTTGAGGAGCAGTTTCTTCACTACTAGGAGACTGGCGAATGGCTTGGTGCCGTCGGCGGTGTCGAAGGCCTTGAGCTCGCGGACGGGCAGGAGAGGGGTTTCAGCCATGGGATTTCACGAGTTGGGTGTAGCTCTTGAAGAACGGATGCTGCACCGATCCCAGCAGCGCGTAAAACACTGTTTCAACCGGCAGGACATGGGCGCCGACCCGCACCAACGCCTCCAGGCAACACCGGGCATCGTCCGGGCGGCGGGCGCCAACGGCGTCGCTGAGGATCGTGACCTGGAGATCGTTCCTGAGTGCGTCGATCGTGGTCTGATAGACGCAAACCGGAGTCTCGAGTCCGATGATGAGCAGATGCGTGGCGTCGCTGGCTGCGAGGGCCGCGCGGATCGCATCGTCCGCGAAGGCGGAAAACGCCGACTTGCCCAAAGCCGGTGCCGCCGGCGCCCGGGAACGCAGCTCCGGAATGGTGCCGCCCAGTTTCTGCGGAACCTGCTCGGTGAAAATGACCGGGAGACCAAGACCCTGGGCCGCCGCGAGGGCCAGCGAGCAGCGCTGCTGCAGGGCCGCAGGCTGGGCCATGGCCTTCACGAAGATGGGCTGCATGTCGACGCAGAGCAGCAGGGTGCCGGCGGGAACGGAATTGCTCATGGGAAGTAGCGTTTGCGGGCCTTCACCTGCACGAAGCGGCGTTCAGGCAGAATGAAGGCGGTGAGGGCGCCGCCCATGACGCAGGCGGTGTCGATGCCGACCGACCACTTCAGCTTGTAGATCTCGGGACGCGGGGTGTGGCCGTAGACGACGAAGGGCGGGCCGTTCCACTGATCAGCCCAGGGCAGGGCGTCGGGGGCGTCGGAGCGCTTGCGGGGCTTGCCGTTGCTGTCGATGACCTGGATGCGGGTGACGATTTGGGCGGATTGCTTCTGCCAGGGTTCGCCGGGGAGAAAGCCGCCGTGCACGAACACCATGTTGAGGTCGGGCAGTTCGTGCGTGAGCGGCATGGCCTCGAGGTAGGCCCAGTCCTCGGGTCGCAGCTTGGTATGGGTATCGAGATCGGTCTCCTTGATCAGGTTCTCGTCCTTGGTCCGCCGGTATTCAAGCAGGCGGAGCTCGTGGTTGCCCAGCAGCGAGAGGGCGTTGTGCTCCCGGGCGAGGTCGATGACCCTGCAACTGTCGGGTCCGCGGTTCACCAGGTCGCCGAGGAGGATCAACGAGTCATCCTTGGTCAGCTCGAGCAAACCGAGCATTTCGGCGAATTCCTGATGACAACCGTGGATGTCGCCGATGGCGATGATGCGTCCGTTCATTCGAGTGCGCAAATTTGCTAGCGT
>JBIJDP010000045.1:0-9124 GCA_044344065.1 Opitutaceae bacterium | reverse complement strand
GTACGAAAAGGCGGGCGCCCGGATCGCCCTCGTGTTCGACACGAACCGCGCCGCCGCGGAATCGCTCGCGAAGGAAGCCGGCGCGCAGGTCGCCGATTCGCTGCCGGCCATGGCGCAACCCGGCGCGATGGATGCCGTCAGCATCTGCACGCCACCCGCATTTCACCTGGAGCATTGCCGGCCCTTCGTACAGGCGGGCATCCCCGTGCTCTGCGAGAAGCCGCTGGAAATCAGCGTGCCGCGTGCAAGGCGCCTCGCGGCCGAGGTGAAACAGCGCCGGAGCCTTTTCATGACGGCCTACTGCCACCGCTTCCATCCGCCCATCATCGAGGCAAGGAAGCTGATCGCCAGCGGCCAACTCGGCCGGCCGCTCTTCTTCCGCAACATGTTCGCGGGCAAGTTCGTCCTGAAGGGCAACCACCGCGCCGACCCGAAGCTGTCCGGCGGCGGCTGCGTCGCCGACAATGCCGCGCACGCCGCGGACCTCTTCCGCTTCCTCGTGGGCGACGTGGTTGCCGTGCAGGCGCAGGTTGCCAACCTCACGCAGATGGAAGCGGTCGAGGATTTCGGCCTGCTGTTCCTCCGCGGCAAAAAAGGCTGCGTCGGCGAAATCGCCTGCTGCTACTCCACCCCCGTGGCGACCAACTACGTCGAGGTGCTCTGTGAAAAGGGCGCCGTCACGGTGAACTACTGGATCCCGGGCCGGCCCGACATTACGTACCGCATCGAAGGCGAAAAGGAGGAACGTACCATCGACCTGAGCCAAGAGCCGGACCGCTTCACCGCCGAGATCGCACAATTTCTCAAATGCGTGCGGACCGGAGCCAAACCCGCCGTGACCGTTGATGACGGCCTCGCCAGCGCCCAGGTAATTGCCGCGGCCTACGCGTCTGCGAAGTCCGGCAAACTGGTCCGGCTATCGTAACCACAAAAACCGGTTCGAAACTGATCCCAATCCTTCTCACAGGAGGCAACAGAGAGCACTGAGATATCTACTTCAGCACCTCCGTTACCTCTGTTTCCTCCTGTAATATGATTGAGCTTCGCATCTCTTCGCGCCCTTCGCGGTTCCCAAAATCCATCCGTGAAATCCGTGCCATCCGTGGTTAAAAAACTCATTTCATGAAAACGAAACGCATCGGCTACATCGACCGCCAGCTCGGCAACTTCCACTCCAATGTCTACCTCGACCTGCTCCGCGGGGATTTGAAGCACCGCGGATGGGAAGTGGCGAAATGCTGGGCGCTGGATGAAGCCGGCGGACGCCAGTGGGCCGCGGAGAAAAACGTCCCGTATGTCGCGGACGTGAAAGAGATGGCCGACTGCGACGCCCTCATCGTCCTGGCGCCGTCGAATCCCGAGGTGCACCTGGAACTGGCAAAGAAAGCGTTCCCGCTCGGCAAGCCGACCTACGTGGACAAGACCTTCGCCCCCGATCTCAAGACCGCGAAGCGCATCTTCGCCCTGGCCGACAAGTACGGCATCCCGGTCATCACCAGTTCCGCCCTGCGCTGCGCCGCGAGCCTCAACCGGCTCGTGGCCGAACTTGGCCAGGACAAAATCCGCCATATGCAGGCGTGGGGCGGCGGCCGCAGTTTCGAGGAGTATGTCATTCATCCGCTTGAGATGCTCATCACCGCGATGGGCCCCGGCGTGAAGGAGGTCATGCGCCTCAACGACGGTCAGAACCACAACGAGCTCCACATCAAGTTCACGGGCGGCCGCACCGGCAGCGTCTTCGTCCACACCAACGGCGAGTGCGCGTTCCGGGCCGTCGTGACGACCGACGCGAAGACCGTGCACGTGGACACCAGCCCCGACCCGATCTTCCGCGACCTCGCCAGCCTCATCCTCGACTTCTTCGCGTCCGGCAAAGAAAGCATCGACCGGAAGGAATCGCTCGCGCTCTTCAAGGTGCGTGATGCCGCCTTCAACCCGAAGGCCCTCGGCCGTTTCCTTGAAAGTATAACCAGCGCCCGGTTGTAGCCGGGATCGCCGACCCTGGTTAAGTAGGTCAGCCCGCTCGCGGGCGCAGCAAAGTCACCCTGCCTGAATTCAACCTCCACCTCGGGCAACCCCCAAGCCGGCCCCTCGGTTAGGTTCGGCTATTTCACTTTGTCTTTGGTCAAAATGTCTTCTGCACGATCCTTCTGCGACTCCCGGTACCGCCTGATGTAATTATCCACCATGGCCTCGGTGAGCACATACTTCCACCCCTCCGCGGTCTGCTGATACTCCGTGTTGTCCTTCGGCAGGCCCGGCAGGCGCAACCTGACCCGGTCCGCGCGGATCGGTTCGGCCGTGGCCGTGGCGAGGATGTCGGCGTTGGGAAACGGACTGAACATGATGTTGAGGGTGAGCATCGCCACCGCCACTTCATCCACGGTCTTCCACTCCGCCCGGGCACTCTCCGGCAGGGTCGCCCGGAAAGCCTCGATCCTGCTGCGCGCCCCGGGTTCGAGTTGCAGCAGCCGTCCAACCGCGTCGGTATCGCCGCGATCGCAGGCCCACGCGAAGGTTTGCAGGGTGGCCAGCGGCGTGGCCCGACCCTCATTGCGGTAGTTTTCCACGGGGCTCCGCCTGAACGCGGGCGCAACGTCCGCTGGTGCGGCGGTCTCACGCCCGGCCGCCGTTGCCTCCGTGGCCGCGGCCGGAATCCGGTCGTGCCAGCGCTGGTTGATCTGCACGCGCATCGCGTTGTTCTGGCGGCGGAGGCTCGCCGCTTCCCGCCCGCGGTGGCGCTGGACGTAATACAGGGTACCGGCAGTGACCGCCGCCGACACCAACGCGACAATCAGGGAGGATTTGAATGGTGACATGACGCAATGGAGATGCGGGAAGGCGTTACGGTTGGACCAGCTTCGCGAGCGTCTTGCTGTTGAGGATGCCGGGGAGCCCTTTCACTCCTCCCTCGGGCAGCACGTACTTCCAGCCCTCGTCCGTCAGCTGGTATTCGTGGACATTTCTGCCGCTGCCGACCCGCCGCGTAGCGAACCGGCCCGGACTCAGCTCAACTTCGGTCATGGTGCGCTCGATCAGGTCGGCGCCCGGAGGCGGCGCCTCCATCGTCGACGCCGCGAGGAGGAGACCGTAGAATGCCTCGACCGTGGGATACTGCGTGCGGACCGCCTCGGGCATGGTGTCGAATACCGCCTGGGCCTTTTCGCGGACTCCGGGATCGAAAGTAACCATCCGGCCCAGTTCGTCGGGATCACTGAGGTCGCAGGCCCAGGCAAAGGTCATCGCCGCATCGTGCGGGGTGCCGATGCCACGGTAACGATGACCGCGGGCGGTGACCTCCGTCCGCGCGGAGGGTGCGGAAACCTGGGTGTCCGTTTGCGTGGCATCGGACCGGACGGCCTGCCTTTGCCCCATCGCCCGGGCGATCGCGCTGGCTTGAGCCGCGTATTCGTCGGCCACGGCCGCGATCGCGGTGGCGCTCGCGCCGGTCGCAGCAGCCGCGTAGAGGCGGGAGTTTTCCTGACGCAACGCCGCCAGTTCCTCCGCGCTGACTCCCGGAGCAACAGCCAGCCAGACACTGGTGGTTAGGCCGGCGGCAACGACGGCGCTGAGGATGGGAACGGTGAGTTTGCTCATAAATAGCATCGAGGCAGTGCCGCCGCCAGTCCGGTCGGGGCGGCCGCGATCGCCGCGGTTGTGACCGCTGACGCCAATCCCGCCGGCGCGGCCACCAGAGGCTGGTTGGCCAGCAGGAGCCCGAGGGCGGCAGTCGTGGACGTGACGCCCCGTTGACGCAGATGCATTCGCAGCTGATCGAGCGCCCGTTCCGTGCGCTTGCGGGCCGCAGCCTCGGACAGATTCATTCTCGCACCGGCCTCGGCAAAGGTGAGCCCGTTGAAATAGTGCAGCAGCATGAGCTCACGGTCGCGGTCCCTGAGCCGGTCCATGGCTGCATCAAGCACGGGACGGAGTTGCTCCCAGTCGACCGCGGATTCGGGATGAAAGGAGGCGTCGGGCATGGCCGTGAGGGTTTGGGCAAGTTTTTGACGGCGGATTTCGGCGCGCGTCGCATCGATCGCGGCGTAGCGCGTGCAACGGTGCAGCCATCCCACCAGGACCGGATGATGCGCCAGGACGGCCGCCTTGCGGGAGAGATCACAGAACACTGTCTGCGCGATTTCCTCCGCGAGATGCGTCCGGCCACCGGTCCGCCGCAGGGCGGCGGCGAACACCAGATCGAGGTGCCGGCGGACCAACTCGGCAAAGGCCTGCTCATCCTGTTCCATTGCGTAGCGACGGAGTAATGCGGCGTCGGTTGACATACTGTTTCACCCTATAACCGCCGGCCGCGAAAAAAGCGGACAGAAATAATTGGCTCGGTTGCGCAAATTCCATTGGCCCGCCCCCTACGCAGGTTTGCGTATGGGCCGGTCGGTATGACCCCGGTATCTCTGGGGGTATGCCACTCCCCCACCTCTCCCGTCTGCTCCGCGCCGCCGGAGTTTACCTTGCGTTGGGCCTGGTGTCCCCCTCCCTCCGGGCCCAAATCGTCAGCTACACCTTCTCCGGCGTCACCACCACCAACTTTGTCGAAGCCGGCGCGATCACCACGGAATTCCCGCTTGGCACGCCCTGGACCGCCGTCGTGGCCTGGGACACCGGCTCCAGCCCGCTCTATCTGGACGCCTCCCAAGGCCAGTATCGGATCACGACCTTCACGCTCACGTTCCAAGGCGTATCGGGGGATTGGACCACATGCGCCCTCCCCAATCAGGCTTCCTTCACCCAGAATTACCTGATGTCTGGCACGCAGGATCAGACCCAGTTCACCAGCGGGTGGGGACCGGCCTCCCTGACCAACCAAAACATCGCCGACTGGCAGCCCTACAGCATCAACATCATCCTCACGGATCTGACGGGCACGGCCATTCCCAGCCTGAGTCCGACACCCACCGGGCTGGATTTCTCCGACTGGAGCCCGCTGGTCGCCAATTCCCAGTTGAAACTGTACCTGAACAACAACGCCAACCGCTACATCCTCGGCCATATCCAGTCCATCAACGTGACCGGATCCGCCGTGCCCGAACCGTCGACCTATGCCGCCCTCGCCGGTCTCGCCGTGCTCGGCTTTGTTGTGATCACCCGCCGGCGGCGGACGCAGCCACGAGCGTGATCGAGCGGACGCAACGGTACGGGTGCCGCAGATCCCCTCGCTTACGCTCGTAGCTGCCCAAGCCCCACATTACCGCCTTCGGCGTTCGGCGTTCCGATTTCAGTGTTGGATGTTGGGCGTTGGATGCTCGATGTTGGATGTTCGAAGCGTTGGATGTTGGAAGTTGAAAGCGCGGTTTTCCGCGTTCATGCGTGTGAACCGTGGCATCCACACTTCCCTCCTCCGTCCTGGTCGTCGGCGGCGGCGGTCGCGAGCACGCGCTCGTCCGCTCGCTGCTCGCCTCACCCGCCCGGCCACGTGTCATCTGCGCTCCCGGTAACGCCGGCATCGCGCAGGATGCGACCTGTTGCCCGATTGCGGCCGATGACATCACGGGCCTTGTCGCCCTTGCCCAGCGCGAAAAAGTGGAATTCGTGGTCGTCGGACCCGAGGTGCCGCTCGCCCTCGGCCTCGCCGACCAGCTCATCGCCGCGGGCATCCCGGTTTACGGCCCGAAAGCCGCCGGGGCCCGGTTGGAGGCGTCGAAGATTTTCACCAAGGAAATCCTGCTGCAGTACAAAATCCCCACGGCCGCGGCGGGCATTTTCAGCGCCGTGGAACCCGCCCTCGCCTATGTCCGCCAGCGCGGCGCGCCGATCGTGATCAAGGCCGACGGCCTGGCGGCCGGCAAGGGCGTGGTGGTCGCCCAGTCGCTGGCCGAGGCCGAAACCGCGGTGCGCGAAATGCTCGGCGGCCGCTTCGGCGCCAGCAGCCGCCAGATCCTCATCGAGGACTGCCTCACGGGCGAGGAGACCTCGATCCTCGTCGTCGTTTCCGGCCGCCATTACGTGATCCTGCCGACCTCGCAGGACCACAAGCGCATCGGCGACGGCGACACCGGACCCAACACCGGCGGCATGGGCACCTACTCGCCCGCCGAGGTTGTCACCCCCGCCCTGCTGGCCCGCATCGAGGACGAGATCGTGCGCCCGTCCGTGAACGCCATCGCCGACGAGGGACTCGACTACTGCGGCACGCTCTTCATCGGCATCATGCTCACGCCCACCGGCCCAAGCGTGATCGAATACAACGCCCGCTTCGGCGATCCCGAGACCCAGGTCGTCCTGCCGCGGCTCGAGTCCGATCTCCTCGCCCTGCTCTGGGCCGCCGCCCAGCGCCGGCTCGACGGGTTTGTGCTGAGGGTGAAGCCCACCCATGCGCTCTGCGTCGTCGTCGCCGCCCGGGGTTATCCGGACAAATTCGCCAAGGGCGACGTCATCACGCTGCCCTCAGCCCTGCCGGCCTCCGTCACGGTCTACCACGCCGGCACATCATTGAACGCCGCGGGCCAGATCGTGACCAACGGTGGCCGCGTGCTCGGGGTCACCGCGATTGGTTCCACCCTGCGGCAGGCGGCCGATGCGGCCTATGCAGCCTGCGATACGATCCAGTGCACGTCCAAATACTACCGCCGCGACATCGGGGCGAAGCAATTGAACCGGCGATGAACGCTATCCTCCACCACTCCAATTGTAGGGGCGCAGCTCGACTGCGCCCAGTTCGACACCCATGACGCCTATTCTGCCAAAATGGGCGTACGCAAGGTACGCCCCAACTTTCGGACTTCGGCTGCTGGCGGCATTCATCCTCGCCCTCGCCGGCATCGCCACCGCTGCGCCGATCACGCACGACCTCGGCCAGGGCCTCACCTATGTCCACGTGGCCAGCCTCCCCGCCGATCTGCCCGGGCAAAAGGACCTCCGCGCCTGTGTGTTGGATCTGCGCTACACCCAAGGGGATGCCACGGCGGCGGCGGCCCTTGCCGCCTGGCTCAAGTTCCACGCCTCGGCCCGCACTCCGGTTTTTGTGCTCGCGAATGCCGACACCGCGGCACCCCTGCTTGAAATTCTAAACCCGGCTCAATTGCCCGCCGGCACCCTCACGATCGGGCGTATGGGCAACAGCTTCACACCGGACATCGCCGTCCACACCGACGCCGACCTTGAGCGCCGCGCGTGCGACGCCCTGGCCCGCGGCACCCTGCCCGCGAGCCTGTTGCAGGAAAACTCCGGCAAAACCCGCTACGACGAAGCCGCCATCGTCCGCCAGCTCGCCGGCGATGAATCCCCGGACGGGACCGCTCGCCCACCGCAGACCGACTCCGCGGACAAGCCCGCGCCCCCGCCGCTCATTGACCGCACCTTGCAGCGCGCCGTGCACGTGCACCACGGGCTCGCCGCCTTGAAACTGTTCCGTGGTTGAATGACTCCGTCTTTGCAATCAACCGGGTTTTGTATCCCTTAGGGATTTCCGTCGAATGTCCGCGCCCGGTCACATCCTCGTCGTCTGCACGGCCAATATCTGCCGCAGTCCCATGGCTGCCGGCCTGTTGCAGCATGCGCTCGCCGCCCAGCCGGAGCCGTTGCGCTCACTGCCGGTTGTCTCCGCCGGCATCGTCGCCCGTACCGGTGATCGGGTTTCGGAAAACTCCGTCCTCGCCCTGAAAAAGGCCGGCATTGATATTTCGGGCCACCGCAGCCGACCGGTCACCCAGGTCTTGCTCGACGAAGCGCTGGTCGTGCTGTGCATGACCGAGTCGCACCGCGCCAGCATCCAGTTGCAGGCCGGGGAAGTCCCCGGGCACCTGTACCTGTTCCGCGAATTCCTGCCACCGGCCGCCGCGCGCGAAATCGCCGACCCCTACGGCGGCTCGCTCAAGGCCTACGAGCAGTGCCGCGACGAAATGGTCGAGGCCATCCCCTCGCTGGTCGCCCGCCTAAAGACGCTTGTGCCGGCAAAATAGTGTCCTGAATCCCGAGAAAATACCTTTGCCTCGCCGGGGGGATTCCACGTGCTTTGCAGGGCAACCCATCATGTCCCTCAACGCCACTCCGCTCCAGTCCCTCGATCCCGCCGTTCATGCCATCATTGCCGGCGAGCTCGCCCGTCAACAGAGCCACATCGAGCTCATCGCCTCCGAGAATTTCACCTACCCGGCCGTCCTTGCGGCCCAGGGCAGCGTGCTCACCAACAAATACGCCGAGGGTTATCCCGGCAAGCGGTGGTACGGCGGTTGCGAGCAGGTGGACAAGGTCGAGACCCTGGCCATCGAGCGCGCCAAGCAGCTCTTCAACGCCGATCACGCGAACGTCCAGCCGCACTCCGGTTCGCAGGCGAATTTTGCCGTCTATACCGCCATGCTGCAGCCCGGCGACAAGATCCTCGGCATGAACCTGAGCCACGGCGGCCACCTCACGCACGGTAATCCCGCCAATTTCTCCGGCAAACTCTACAATTTCTGCCAGTATGGCGTCCGCGAGGACACCGGCCTCATCGACTACGACGAGCTCGCGGCGGTCGCGCAGCGGGAAAAGCCAAAGATGATCACGGTCGGCGCCTCCGCCTATTCGCGCATCATTGATTTCGCCCGCATGGGTGAGATCGCCCGGTCGGTCGGCGCCTACCTGTTCGCCGACATCGCCCACATCGCCGGCCTCGTGGCCTCGGGCCACCATCCGTCGCCCTTCCCCCACGCCGATTTTGTCACCACGACCACCCACAAGACCCTCCGCGGCCCGCGCGGCGGCCTCACGATGTGCAAGGCCGCCCACGCCAAGGCCATCGACTCCGCCGTCTTCCCCGGCGGCCAGGGCGGTCCGCTCATGCACATCATCGCCGCCAAGGCCGTGTGCTTCGGCGAATGCCTCAAGCCTGAATTCAAGCTCTACAGTGCCCAGGTAATCGCCAACGCCCGCGCCCTCGCGGCCGCCATGACGGCCCGCGGCTACAAGATCAATTCCGGCGGCACCGACAATCATCTCATGCTGGTGGACCTGCGGGCCAAGTTCCCCGAGCTCACCGGCAAGGTCGCGCAGGAGACCCTCGATAAGGCCAATATCACCTGCAACAAGAACGCGGTACCCTTCGAGACCCGCTCACCCTTCCAGGCCTCCGGCATCCGTCTCGGCTCGCCGGCCATGACCACGCGCGGACTGTTGGAGGCGGACATGG
>JBIJDP010000001.1:0-28183 GCA_044344065.1 Opitutaceae bacterium | reverse complement strand
CGGATGCGCTCCAGCGTCGCCGGAATTTGCTCGGCCGGCACTTCGAGCAGCACGAATTCGCCACTGGCCAGGTTCAGCCGGGCGATGCCGGCAGTGTTTCTGTTCGTGGTCACCGCGAGCAGCCAGACATCGCGCTTGTCGTCGATCAGCGCCGCGTCGGTCAGCGTGCCCGGCGTCACGATGCGCGCCACAGCCCGCTCGACCGGC
Organism: Opitutaceae bacterium; assembly: GCA_044344065.1. Classification (GTDB taxonomy): domain Bacteria; phylum Verrucomicrobiota; class Verrucomicrobiia; order Opitutales; family Opitutaceae; genus UBA2377. The sequence continues at coordinate 27,976 of JBIJDP010000001.1, read as the reverse complement.
CCCTTGCTGGTCGCCGGATCTCCGATCTGCTCGCAGATCACCGCCGATTCGCCGAGCTTGACCAGACGGGCGAGGTAGGGCTCCAGCGAATGGAAGGGAATACCGCACATCCTGATCGGCACGCCGGCCGACTGGCCGCGCGTGGTCAGCGTGATATCGAGCAGCCGCGCCGCCTTTTCGGCATCGTCGTGGAACAGCTCGTAGAAATCGCCCATCCGGTAGAAGAGCAGCGTGTTCGGATGGTTAGCCTTGAGCGCCATGTACTGGCGCATGAAAGGAGTATGTTTGGTGTGCTCTTTTTCTTCTTTAACCATTTGATTTTATTGGTAATTTTTGCGATGCGTTAAGTTGTCTGCTGAGGGCACTGTTTTTATTGGCGGGGGACTTTTTGAAAAATAAAATCGTTATTTATCAATATGTTAAAGATTTTCGCACCTGGCTTGAAGTACATTTTTCTACGGTTTTTAGTTCTCGTGGCTTCCCAAAAGATTCCTGAAATCAGGAAAATCCTCGTGAGAATGTGTTGCTCGAAAGGGTGTGATTATCCCTTCGATGCATGCATTGCCCAAGTCCTCCTTTTTTCCGTTTACCGTGTCACCTGACGCGACTTTCAGGCGGATGTCGTCAAAATGAGCAGGTGTCATGTACAAAACCCGGGCCCCTCTGTAGAATCGTTTGTCATTGACACAAGAGCAAAAGGACCGCGGTGGCGGCAATCGGGTTTCCCGCAAAACTCGGACAGGCCCAGAGGGAGAGGCTTGCGCACATAGACTTTCGTCTTTGGTTCCTCGGCGAGGTTTCTAGGGCAGACATCTGCTCGCGTTTCGGTGTCGCTCCGGCCGGCGCCACCCGCGACCTCGCCCTGTATCGCGAGGCGGTCCCGGGCAACATCACCTTCGACGGCCGAACCAAGACCTATCGGATAGGGGCGTCGTTCTCTCCCTTGTTCGAACACCCCATCGACCGCGTCCTCTCGTCGCTCGCCTTGGGCTTCGGAGACGGAATCGGCGGCGGGGAGGGGCCCATGGTTCCCTGCGAGTTTCCCTCGCCCATCAACCGTCCCGCGACGGACACGCTCGCCCGGGTGACCAGGGCCGTCGCGTCCGGGGCCGTTCTCCGCGTCGCCTATTTCTCCGCGTCCGGCGGGGAGTCGCTGCGAGAAATAGTCCCTTTCGCCCTAGCCGACAACGGGCTCCGATGGCACGTCCGGGCCTTCGACAGGAAAAGCGCCTCCTTCCGTGATTTCGTCCTCACGCGGGTGCTGTCGGCGGAGGTCGTTCCCGGGGACGTACCGGGCCAAGGCGAGGGCCCAGGAGACGACGCCCAGTGGACCCGGGTGGTGGACCTCGAACTGGTCGCCCACCCTGACTCGGAACGACCGGAACTGGCTGCACTCGACTATCCGATGGCGGACGGCGTTCTCAGGGTTCGGGCTCGCGCGGCCTTGGCGGGCTACGTCATGAGGCGCTGGAACGTCGACTGCTCCCCCGACCACCGCCTGCGGGGTCCGGAACACGCCCTCTGGCTTCGGGACCCGCTTTCGCTCTACGGCGTGGAAAGCGCGGCAATCGCCCCCGGATACGTTCCTCCCGCAGGGGAAGGCGGCGCACGTGGATAGACCGGTGAAGCCGATGAACCCCCTCATGCGCATGGCTGTCCTCGCCGGGGTCGAGACCGCCGTCCGCCTCCACATCCGCAGGGGAGACAACCTTGACGCCCGCGACGGCGGCGGGGCGACCCCGCTGATGCTCGCCGCAGGTCGAAAGAAGAAAGGAGTCGTGGCCCTGCTGCTGTCCGCAGGTGCCGATCCTTCCCTCACCGACCCCTCGGGCCTCGACGCCCTCGGCCATGCCGAGCGTTCTGGTTCCGCCGAGTGCTCGGACCTCATTCGCGCCGCCCTGGCTTCGATTTCCGCAGGCATCCGGCAGGCCGAGCCGGAAACCGTGCCCGCCGAACCTGAATGCCGTTCACCCGCCCCCCCCGTGGACTCCCAAGGCGACACAGGGACGAGCGGCGACCCCGTTCCCGAGGCGACTGGCGAGAGTGTCGAATTCCGCTTGCGGACGGGTGAAATCTCTTCCCCGCCTGAGCCCATTCCCGCGGACACGATTGAAGAACGACCCGAAACCGCGCTCATGCCGGCGCGCTTCGCTCCGGAGTGCGGACGGACGGGCGCGGCGGAGTTGCCCGGATTCGACGAGCCGGACGACGGGCATTGTTTCGGCGGATGGGAACCCGAGACGGAGAGCGTCGCTCCGGAAGGCGACGACGCCGTCGCAGACGAGGTTCGCGCGGTGCACGAGGCCATAGGCCGGCACAAGATCGTCGACACCGACGAGGACTGGGGATACATCGAGGCGTTCCTGCCCGAACGCGCTCTTCCCTTGGCCCGCGAGGACGGCGAGGGACCCGGCGTCCGCAGCCTTCTCCTTCGAGCGCTACGCGAGGGCTCCGTGCCGGAATCGCTCCTCGTCGAGGTCTGCCGCGAGGCGGACGGCTCGCGGAACGCGGAGGCGGAAAGGCTTCTTTCCTTTGTGCTGGGCGACCTCAGCGCCTCGATTGACGAGCGGGACGAAAGCGGCGGCGCGCCTCACCAGCCTGACGAAACCTTCGCGGAGGAGCCCGTCCTCTCCGAGGCAATGGAGCACGCCGAGGAACTCGCGTCCGGCAGAAACGATCCTCTTCGGCTCTATCTTCGCGGGTTCAAGGGGGCGCTGCTCACGGCCGACGAGGAACTCTCCCTCGGCAGGGCCATGGAAGAGGCGGGCGAGGAGGCCCTCGACGCACTGGCCGAATGGCCTGCCGGCGTAGCCGCCGTCATCGACGCCGGCCGGAAGGTGGCCAGCGGCGAGGCGGACGTCGAGTCGTTCAGCTCGGGACCCGAGCCGTCTGACGACGGCGACCACGCACCCTCGGTTCCGGATAGCGAACCGGAGGAGGACGCGGTCGAACTCGACGGGGACGCCTCGGCGTTCGTTGAGGCCGTGGGCGAGGTCGAGGCATCCGTCGCGAAAAAAGGGCGGCTCCGCCAAGCGCTGGCCGCCGCCAACCTGTCGCGGGGATTCCTTCTCGAGCTCGCCAAGACGGCCGGCGGCCAAGGGGCAGGTGCCGACTTCGCCGCAGCCGTGACGCGGCAGGCCGCTGCGCGGGAGAGGATGATCCTTTCCAACCTCCGGCTCGCCTTCTCCCTCGCGAAGAAATACATGCGTTCCGGCGAACCCTTGGAGGACCTCGTCCAAGAGGGGAACATCGGCTTGATGAAGGCGGTCGAGCGCTACGACTGGCGCAAGGGCTTCCGCTTCTCCACATACGCCACATGGTGGATTCGCCAGCAGATTTCAAGGGCCATCGCCGACAAGTCGAGGACCATTCGGATTCCGGTCCATATGCACGAGACCGTCCGCCGGACCGAGCGCGAGCGGGACGAGTTCGAGGCCCGCGCGGGACGCCCCGAGACCATCGAGGAAACCTCGCGACGGATGGGGCTTCCCGTGTGGAAGGCCCGAAGGATTATCGAACTCTCCGAAGGCGCCTCCTCGCTAGACGAGCCGGACGAGGCGACGGGGCTGCCGTTCGGCGAGGGTCTTCCCGGCCCCGCCTCCGAAGACCCCTACCTGCATGCCGAGGCGGCTTCTCTGCGCTCGACGCTTCTTGGGATGGTCGGAGAGTTGAAGGAGCGTGAGGGGGAGGTCGTCACCCTGCGCTTCGGGCTCGGAGACGAGGACCCCATGACCTTGGAGGAGGTCGGGCAGCGGTTCGAGGTGACTCGGGAGCGGATTCGCCAAATCGAGGCCAAGGCCCTGCGCAGGCTCTCCCACGCGACCCGCAAGGACGTCCTCGCCGTCTACATGGGCGAGGGGCGCGAAAAGAAGTGGGGGAAGACCTCGCCTGCCGACTCCTCGGACGAACCCGATACGGAGGACGCGGCATGAGGGGCACGGGTTCCGCACGCCGCACACAAGGAATGTACGCAGAATGACGGGCAAGACTCGCTACGCCCCGCCCAGAGCGGGAGCGATGTTGGAGGCACTTCGTGGCCTCGGCTACTCGACAGCCTCCGCCCTGGCGGACGTGATAGACAACGGCGTCTCCGCAGGAGCGTCCGAGGTCCGCGTCTCGTTCGACTGGGAGGGGACGGCCAGCAGGATCTCCGTTCTGGACGACGGAAGGGGGATGACCGACGCCGAACTCGAAACCGCGATGACACTCGGCGCGAAGAGCCCGCTGGACGAGAGGGCGGCCGACGACCTTGGACGCTTCGGCATGGGGCTCAAGACCGCCTCCTTTTCGCAGTGCCGACGGCTGACCGTGGCCTCAAAGCGCGAAGGCGGGGCGACCGCATGCCTGCGCTGGGACCTCGACATGCTGGCATCGTCCGACGGCGGCTGGAACATGCACGAGGGGCCGGCTGACGGCTCCGAGGCGTTTCTCGAACCCCTTTCCCTCTTGCGCTCGGGGACGCTCGTGCTTTGGGAGAGGCTCGACCGGATCGTGACGCCCGGCTACGACGTCGGCCACTTCGGCGATCTCTCCGACGACGTCGAGGCGCGCCTCGGCATGGTCTTCCACCGCCTCCTTGAGGGTAACGCTCCGGACTTCAGGCTTTTCCTGAACGGAAAGCCGGTCAGGCCATGGGACCCGTTCATGACAGGGCACCCGGCCAAGCCTTGGCACTCGCCCGCCGCCAGGACGGCCACCCCGTCCGGTGCAATCGAGGTCCAGTGTCACGTCCTCCCCCACAAGGACCGCCTCTCCGACGACGAGTTCAAGCGGGCCGGCGGCCCCGAGGGGTGGACGTCGCAGCAGGGCTTCTACGTCTACCGTAACCGCCGCCTGCTTCTCGCTGGCGGGTGGCTCGGCCTGGGCCAGGGCAGGGCCTGGAACCGCGAGGAGTCGCACCGCCTCGCCCGCATCCGCCTGGACATTCCCAACACCGCCGACGCCGAGTGGAAAATCGACGTCAAGAAGTCAACCGCCAGGCCGCCCGTGCTCGTCAAGGCGTGGCTGACCAAACTCGCCGAGGACACGAGGGAAAGGGCCCGGAGGGTTTTCGCCTTCCGCGGGGCGCCCGCCCCGGGTCCCGGCGGAGCGCGCGTCGAGCAGGCGTGGCGGGTCGAGCGCCTGAGGGACGGGGTCCGCTACAGGATCGACGAGTCGCATCCCGCCGTCGCGGCAGTCATCGACGCCGCGGGGCTACGCTCCGATCTGGTGAGGGCCATGCTGCGCGTCGTCGAGGAGACTGTGCCCGTCCAGCGAATCTGGCTGGACACCGCCGAGAACAAGGACACGCCGAAGACCGGGTTCACCGGCGAGCCTCCCGAGGCCCCCGAGGGCGTGCAGCGGGTGCTGCTCACGCTCTACCGCGACATGACGGGCAGGCGGGGCATGAGCCCCGAGGCAGCCGTCCGCGCTCTGTCGGCGACGGACCCTTTCCAAAACTATCCGGCGCTCGTCGCCTCCCTGCCGGGAGCGGACGGGGCCACTGAGGGGAGCAGCAAGTGACGGAAGACGAAGGCAAGACATTCCAGAGGGTCCTAAGCGTCGCCCAGACCCTCCTTCAGGCCGACCGGGAGACCGGCGCGGTCACGCCGGCCCTCATCCTTGAGCAGGTCGAGGTGGCCGCCATGGTCGTCGCCCGCGGGGCGGAAATCGACAAGCAGGCCGCCGTCGCGGAACTCATCCGGCGGTTCAGCCTCTGGATCGGGAAGGACTCGACCCTCGCGGACAACGAGGGGCACAAGGCGTGGCTCACCGCCGCCCGCAGGAAGGACTGGCCATATTGGCGGCGCTACCAGTCCATGCTCGAGACGAAGATGTCCGTGAAGGCCGTCGACGCGCTCGACGAGTCGACAAACCACATCCTCGGCCTCCTTGAGGACCCCAAACGCGAGGGAAGGTGGGACCGGCGGGGTCTCGTCGTCGGCCACGTCCAGTCGGGCAAGACGGGCAACTACACGGGGCTCGTCTGCAAGGCCTCCGACGCCGGCTACAAAATCGTCATCGTCCTGGCCGGGCTGCACAACAACCTGCGCTCGCAGACCCAGATTCGGCTCGAAGAGGGCTTCCTCGGATACGAGACCTCCGCCAAGGGCGACTCCGTCAGGGTCATCGGGGTCGGCGAGTTCGACAGCGACACCGAAATCAGGCCCAATTGCGCGACCAACCGCTCCAACAACGGGGATTTCAACACCAAGGTCGCCCAGCACTACGCCATCTCCCCGGAGCAGCGGCCCTGGCTCTTCGTCGTCAAGAAGAACAAGACCGTCCTCGAGCGCCTGCTCAAATGGATTCGCAACCATGTCGCGGACTCCAAGGACGCCGACGGCCGCCCGCTGGTCACCAACCTGCCGCTCCTCCTCATCGACGACGAGGCGGACCACGCCTCGGTCGACACCGGCGAGCAGCTTTTCAACCCCGACGGGACTCCCGACGACGAGCACCAGCCCAAAGCGATCAACAGCCGCATCCGGAAAATCCTCCACGCGTTCGCCAAAAAGGCCTACGTCGGATACACGGCCACCCCTTTCGCCAACATCTTCATCCACCGGCGCGGGGCGACGAGCGAGGAGGGGCCCGACCTGTTCCCGCAATCCTTTATCGTCAACCTGGCCGCCCCGTCCAACTACGTGGGCCCCGCGAGGGTCTTCGGCCTGCGCTCCCAGGACGGGCGTTCGGGCGGGCTGCCCTTGGTCAGGGAGGTGGACGACCACGTCGACTCCACCGGTAAGGAGGGCTGGATGCCCGCCAAGCACAAGACCGACCACGTCCCCCTGTTCCAGGGGAACGACGCGGTTCCTCCGTCCCTGCGCGAAGCCGTCGGCTCCTTCGTCCTCGCCTGCGCGGCCAGGACACTGAGGGGGCAGGGGCGTCAGCACTCCTCCATGCTGGTCCACGTCACGCGATACAACTCCGTCCAGGAGGACGTCCGCCGGCAGGTGGAAGACTTGGTCAAGCGGTTCAGGCAGAGGGTCGAGCGCGGATTCGAGCGCGACGAGCTTCTCGACGAGTGGCGCGGCCTCTGGGAGGCCGATTTCGCCCCAACCTCGGAGACCCTCGCCAAGGCGCTGCCCGGATCGGAGTCCGACTGCGCGTTGCCGGCCTGGGACGACGTCGTGGCCGTCCTGCCGGAGACGCTCCGGGACATCGACGTCCGGGCCATCAACGGGACCGCGAAGGACGCCCTGGACTACTCGGAGAACGAGGGGACCGGCCTGAAGGTGATTGCCATCGGCGGAGACAAGCTCGCCCGGGGCCTCACCTTGGAGGGGCTTTGTGTCAGCTACTTCGTCCGCACCTCGAAGATGTACGACACATTGATGCAGATGGGCAGGTGGTTCGGATACCGTCCGGGATACATCGACCTGTGCAGGCTCTACACGAGCGGGGACCTCGTCGAGTGGTTCGGCCACATCGCCGACGCCGCCGAGGAGTTGCGGCAGGAGTTCGACACCATGGCCGCCGTCGGAGCCACGCCCGAAAACTACGGTATGAAGGTCCAGTCCCATCCCATCCTCATGGTGACCTCGCCGCTGAAAATGCGCTCGGCGAAGAGCCTGCAACTCTCGTTCAGCGGGGACGTGCTTGAAACCGTGGCCTTCCACCGAGACCCCGAAATTCTCGCCAAAAACCTGGCCGCGGCTGAGAGGCTGCTCGACGCGGCGGGGGCTCCCGCGGAGGACGGCTCCGTCGTCCGCAGGCGCGGAACCTCCACCCAGGAGTGGAAGGGCTTCCTCTGGAACGGCGTGCCGGCCGATCTGATCGCCGACTTCTTCTCCTCCTACCTCACCCACCCGGCCGCCAGGAAGGTCAACAGCGCCCTCCTGTGCGACTTCGTCAGGGCCATGGCGGCGAACGGCGAACTGACCTCCTGGACGGTCGTCCTCATGGGTGGTGGGGAAGGGGAGTCGCACGGGTTCTGCGGCCGCCATCTCGTCGAAAAGATGATCCGACGCAAGCCCAAGGAGGGCGGCGGGTATTATTCCATCGGCCGCCTCCTGTCCCCGCGTGACGAGGCAATCGACCTCGACGAGGCGGCGTGGTCCGCGGCCATGGACGTCACGCTTGCAGCCTGGACCAAGGACCCCGCCAGGCAGTCGGAGCCGGAAAAGCCGGAACCGCCGAAAATCCCGGGCGGCCCGGCCATCCGGAACGTTCGCGGCTTCGGGGCGCAGGGCGTCCCCGCGACGCCCGAACGCGGGCTTCTCCTGATCTACCCGCTTGACCCCGCGTTTGCCGGGATGCCTGCCGGCTCGCCGCCGGTCACAGCCTTCGGCGTCAGCTTCCCGGGCAGCAGGTCGAACACGACAGTCAAATACGAGGTCGACCATCTCCTCTGGGAGCGTGAATACGGAGGGGCGGACTGATGTCCGGCGTGGCGACAAAGGTCGTTGCGACGAGGCGTTTCGGAACCGCCGTCGTCGAGGTGGCCATCGGGGACATAACCGGGCAGGAGGGCTTCGACGCCATCGTGCACCCCACGAATGAGCGGATGGCCCTCGACGGGAAGGTGGGAGCCGCGATTCGCGCAAAGGCTGACGCGGCCGCGTTGGCGGAGGCCTGCCGAAAACTACCGCCGCTGGAAAGATGTTCGGCGGCCCTGACTCCCGTGCTCGGACTTTGCAGCCCAAACCTCATCCACTGCAGGGGGCCGCGGCACGGAGATCCGGACGCTTCCGACGGGTTGCTGAATACCTACTTGAACGTCCTTGAACTGGCCGAGGAGTCCGGATTCGCATCGGTCGCCCTTCCCGCCGTGTCGGCGGGTTCCAAAGGCTTCGCCGCGAAACTGTCCGGCCGTTTGGCCATGGAGGCGGTCAGGGACCTGAGCCCGGCCTATTCCAATCTCAAAAAAATCCGTTTCGTGCTTGCCGACGAACAGTCCGCCTCCGCGTTTTCCGAGGCACTGGCGGCTCAGCCTTCCGTTTCCGAAGGCCAGGTCCGAATCGAGTTGCCGAACGAATATTCGGCGGCTGATTTCCAAGCGATGCGCCGAGGGTGCTTTGGGGACCATGACTTCAAATGGTTTTTCTACCATGAGGAACCGTGGCTGCTTGTTTGCCGCGGAAACCGCCGGTTCGGTTTTGGACTCTCCTTCTCCCTGCTCCTGCCGGGCGACAGTGCAGGTTCGGGAAGGATTGTGGAAGCATGGGCTGAAACGCGGATTCTTGAGGCCTTGGAAATGACCAAAGAGGAGTCTGAGGGGTTTGTCTCCGGGCTCTTGGACGGCGTGTTTGGCCTGCTGCATCTCGTCGATGACAAGGAAACCGTTTCCGGTGTCACTCTTTGGGTGAAATACGGAAAGGTCGTTTTCAACCACGGGTATGGTGAAATGATGCTTTCCCCCGGGGAGGCTGAACGGCTCGGGCTTCGCCTCGTCGAGATGTCCCGCTGTCTGGGAAGGACGGAAGGTTCATGAACGGCGACGTTTGCATGGTTTGGGCGGGTCCGTCCGAAGTGCGTTTGGGAGGTTGGCATGGCAAGGCCGATTGACGAGTTCGTGGCCGCTTGGGCCGCGCTGTCCGGAAGGGATCCGGGCGAGGGGGGCTGGCGGGGGATTCCCGTGACGCCGGCCGGAAGCTGCCGGCTGGTGGCCGCCAGACGGTTCCCCGGAAACGAGGAGGCCCTTCTGGCGCGGTTCCCGTCCGCCCGGCTCGGACCCTCCGAGCATCTTCCCGAGGGGAGGGGCTTCGAGATCGTGAGGGCCGACCCGGACGGCGACGGAAAGACCTGGCTCGCCCTGTCGCGGCGCGAATCCGGAAGCTCTGACCTTTTCGCCGAGATGGTCGGCGACGTGGCCGGGGCGATGGACGCCGCCGTTCCCGAGGGGGAGGAGAGGGTTCTCAAAGCCATGCTCCGAAGGGTCCGCATGTGGCAGGCGTTCATGGGCAAGGGCGCGAGACCGCTCGGCCCCGAGGCAGAGGTGGGGCTCGCCGGTGAAATCTCGTTCCTTTCGGCGCTCCTCGATGCGGGTGTCGACGCGGAGATCGCCCTCGAATCGTGGGTGGGGCCGGACGACGCCCCTCAGGACTTCGCGCTGGGCGACGGGGCCATCGAGGTGAAGGCCACCGTCTCCACGGCGGGCTTCCCCGCCAAAATCGGTTCCCTCGAACAGTTGGACGACTCCTTTCTCTCGCCCCTTTTCCTCGCGGGGATTCGCTTTGCGGTGGTCGACTCCGGCACGACCCTGCCGGAACGCGTGGCCGAGATCGAGAAAAGGCTCGGGGCGGACCCCGGGGCGGTCTCGGCGTTCCGCGAAAGAACCTTCGCCGCGGGCTACGCCGAATCCCACGCCGACAAATACACGCGCCGCTTCCTCGACAAGGAGTCCCACGTCCACGCCGTGACGGACGGGTTCCCGAGGCTCGTCCGCGGCAACGTTCCCGAGGGGGTCTCGAAGGCCCTCTATGAGATTGACCTTGGCCGCGCCGCCGCCCACCGGACGGATTTGCACGCGGCCCTGCAAAAACTTGGAGTTGTTTGATGACCCTTTTGGATTTTCTTCTCGAAACCCAGACCGAAGTCAGGGCCCAGATGAGCGACGGTTCTCCCTTCGCCGAACTCGTGTTCGCCGAGGTCGTCATGCAGCACCTCGCGGACGTTGGCATGACCTTCGACCCCGTCGTGTGCCACTACCAGGCGGAGGTCGGACGGGGCCGCGCGAAGTTGCGCATTACCGGGTACGCCGTCTCGGAGGAGACGGATCAGCTTGATCTGTTCGTGAGCCTCTACGACGGGGCGGAGGGGCTTGTCCCGATTCCCGACTCGGAGACGACGACCGCCGTGGAGCAGTGCCTGCGTTTTCTCACGCTCTGCGCCTCGGGGAAGATGGCCGAGGAAATCGACCAGTCGCACGACGCGCACCTCCTGGCCCTAAACATCCAGAGCATCTACAACGACCTGGAGCAGATCCGGGTGTTCGTCCTCACCGACAGGGTGGCCAAGTCCAAGAGCTTCAAGACGAGGGAAATCGGCGGAAAGAGCGTCAAGCTCGAGGTCATGGACATCGAGCGGCTGTTCCGCCACCGTTCCGAGGGCAAGCCGAGGGACGAACTGGTCGTCGACTTCAACGAGGTATCCGGCTCACCGCTGCCGTGCGTCTTCGTCCCCGGCGACACGGGCGACTACGACTACGCGCTCACCGCCATCCCCGGCGAGGCCCTCCGTTTCGTATATGAAAAGTTCGGCCCGAGGCTCCTGGAGGCGAACGTCCGCTCGTTCCTGAGCGTGAAGGCCAAGGGCGTCAACGCCGGCATCCAGAACACCCTTCGGAACGCCCCCGAGCGTTTCATGGCCTACAACAACGGCATCGTCCTCGTCGCCGACGAGATGCGCCTCGACAGGGCCGCGGACGGCTCGCCTGGAATAGTCTGGCTTCGCGGCATGCAGATTGTGAACGGCGGGCAGACCACCGCCTCGATATTCTTCGCCAAGAAGAAGTTCTGCGAGACCGATCTGAGCAGGGTCCGGGTCCCGGCCAAAATCATCGTCATGAAGGAGGAGGACCCCGCCAAGGAGGAGGCCTTGGTATCCGACATCTCGCGCTTCGCGAACTCCCAGAACGCGGTCCGCCAGTCCGACCTCTCGGCCAACAAGCCTTTCCACGTTGAAATCGAGCGCCTGTCCCTCTCCGTCTATTGCCCTGACGGCTCCGGCCGCTGGTTCTACGAACGCGCCGCGGGCAGCTACAACACGCTTCTCTCCCGCGAGGGCACGACGCCCGCCAAGTTGCGCGCCTTGAAGGAGTCTGTCCCCAATGCCCGGAAAATCACCAAGACCGAACTCGCGAAATACGTCCTGGCCTGGGACGCCCAGCCCGACGTGGTTGGCCTCGGCACCCAAAAGTGCTTCGACCGGTTCATGTCGGGGCTGGCCTCCGCCGAGGCCGAGGGCCGCCCCATCGCCACCGACGTCGCCTATTTCAAGGACCTCGTCGCCAAGGCGTTGATATTCAAGGCCGTGCACAAAACCGCCCGTCCGCTGGTTTCCGCATTTCTCGCCAACGTCGCGGCCTACACGGTCGCCGTGGTTTCCCGCACATACGGGAGCGCCTTCGATTTGGAACGCGTGTGGGGCAGGCAGGGCCTCTCCCCGCAGTTCGTCCAGCAGGTCGAGGTTTGGGCCCGTGAGGTCGCCGAACGCCTCCACCAGACCTCCAACGGGAAGATGATTTCCGAATGGGCGAAGCGCCCCGAGTGCAAGGAGGCCATGTTCGCCCGGCCGTTCTCGGCGCCGCTGTTCGACGTTCCGGAGGCCCGCCGGAGCGCCGCTTGACCGACGTCGTCGACTTGAAGACGCGCAGTCGGATGATGTCGGGCATCAGGGGCAAGGACACGCGCCCGGAAATGCTGGTCAGGAAGGCCCTGTTCTCGGCCGGGTTCAGGTTCCGGCTTCACCGGGCGGATTTGCCAGGGGCACCCGACATCGTCCTCCCGGGGAGGCGCGTGGCGGTTTTCGTCCACGGCTGCTTCTGGCACATGCACGCGGGCTGTCGCTTCGCGAAGCTTCCGGCGACCCGGCCGGAATTCTGGAAGGCCAAGCTGGAGGGAAACGTCGCGAGGGACCGAAAGGCCATCGAGTCCCTGACGGGCTCCGGGTGGCGCGCCCTCGTGGTCTGGGAGTGCGCGACAAGGGGCAAAGGCACATTGGCCGCGCTTCCCATGGCGCTCGCCGAATGGATCGACGGAGGGGCCGTCAGCGGGGAGCTGTCTGGCGGCTCGACAGTCGCATGAAGTCAAGTACCACAAGGGCGATTTTTCGGGCGAGCAGGGGCGGGACGGCGTTGCCGACCTGGGTGTATTGCTGCGTCCGGTTGCCCTCGAAGAAATAGTTGTCGGGGAAGGTTTGCAGGCGGGCCGCCTCGCGCACCGTCAGGCTGCGGCATTGCGACGGGTCGGGATGGATGAAGTAGTGCCCGTCCTTGGCGATGTGGGCCACGACGGTGGAGGATGGGGAGCTCGCCAGTTGGACGCGGAAACGGTCCGAGAAGGGCGGGTGGTCGTCGGTCGCGTTCTCGTGGGCGGGTAGGAGCCCCCGCGGAAACTGCGTGACCTTGGGCGACACACCGAAGGTTTTCGCGTAGCAGGACGCGAACAGGTAGCGGTGCAGATCCGAGTGCATGTGGCTGCGGGTGTCGTGCTGGATGACGCCGCCCAGCCGCGGGTCGAAAAACCAGTCGTGAAGCCGCCCCACTGGCCCATTCATCGCCGCGTCTTGGGCGATGAAGGCGCCGCCGGGCGATACGCTGCTCCCGGCCGCCGCGATGGCGTTTGCCAGATTTGTCGAGAAGGCTTGGCTTGCCGCCCCGGACCACTCCCCCATTGCCGCTGGCGCGCCCCGAAGGATGTCGAGCCAAGCCTCGTGTGAGTCCTCTGTTTTGGATCTGCGCGACAGGCAGCTTCGAAGCCGCGGAAGGCCGGAAAGGGCCTCTGCCACCGAGACGGGCACTGGAGAGAAGGGGATGGTGAAGCGTTCCGGGTGGAGGGAAAGCTCCGGTGTGCGGGCGGCGACGTCCGAGCGCACGCCGAACAGGATGACGCGGTGGCGGCACTGGGGGATACCGAAACGCTCGGCCTCGATGATGAAATCCTTGGGGTTGAGTCCCCCTGTTTCGCCGGGCACCACAAGCGACCGGATGCCGTAGCTCAGGTCTTCACCCGGCGAAGACAGGTCCGCCATGATTCTTTCGAAGATTCCCGATCCGCCGTGGGTGGACGAGAGCATCCCCTTTACGTTTTCCATGACGAAGACGGCGGGCTTGAACCGGCGAATGATCCGCAGATACTCCTTGTAGAGGAAATGCTTTTCGTCGCTCTCGAACGTCTCCTGAGCCTCCTTGGTACGTCGCGAGCGTCCCGCGAGGGAATAGGCTTGGCAAGGCGGCCCGCCGATCAGGACCCAGTCGCTCTCGTCGCCAAGGGCGGCGGCGATCCGGGCGTCAATCTCGTCATGGGCCTTCGAGCCGAGCTCGGCGTGCCTTGCCTCGTTCAGGGCCTCCTCGCCGGCCTCCCGCGCGTCCGGGTGGGCGAACAGCGCCTCTTGTGAGATGTCTCCCCGAATGCGGTCATAGTAGCAGTCCGGTGCCTTTCCCCTTGGAAACTGTCGGAAGAGGGCGCGCAGGGAAAGGGTGCGGTGGGCGTGCGGATCCTTCTCGATGGACACGCGCAGCTTGAAGCGGGGCGATCCGTCCGGCGCCGAGAGCGAGGAGAAGCCCTCGCCAAGGCCTCCCGGGCCTGCGAAAAGGTCAATAACTGGAATCGGTTTGGGCGTCGCCATGTGGTCTTTTCTTGTTGTTTGCCAGGCGCCAAAACTCAAGGGCGTCTGCCGCGCCCTCGGATGCTACCGGAATGAGCGGGAAGTTCCCGTCGTCTTTGTGATTTTATCCTTTGGCCACTCTCTCGGCAAAACTGCACGTAATCATCTTCATGTCAGTGCTTTGTGGTTTTGTCCCGATCCGCATCCTACGAGTCCTTCTTGACAAGTGACACATGTCAGCCTCGGATGACAAGCTGCTCTATGTCGGCTCTTTCATAGACGCTTGGACCGCCGTCTTCGGGAGAGCAACGGCCGCTTTGTTGAACATAGTTTTCCCAGTCGCCGGCTATCGACAGAAGATATGTCTCCCCAAGATCGTCCATGACGTTGCGTATTGAGTCCATGTCGAGCAGCTGAGTCTCGTCCTCCTCTAACACCTCGATTACCGAACCGGTATCGGCGTTGATGAACTCGGCGATGTATTTCTCCCCCTCGATTGGCTCTCCACCGTTGGGTGCGGCAATGCGGAGGACGATGCGCTCTTGGGTGGCTGGCAGCGAGTAGAGTGTTACCAGCCCCGAGCGGTGTCTTTCCCTTAGGGCTTCCGCTGTTATTGACGCGTGGGTTTTGATGTCGCTCATGTGAGTGCTCTGGGAGTCTTGTCGACCGATTTTACCGGATCGCCCCTGTCGGTGTTGGCGTTAGTTCAAGAGCGATGCGTCCCTCCATGGGATTGGCGCACGGCCACGAAGGCCGCAAAAAAGTGAAAGGTACGAAAGGCCACACAGTAGTTTTTCGGACGAATGCTGTATATATTAACAGTTGTTTATCTGGAAGGGCAAGCAGGCCAATCAGTATCGCGCTCCTGTCACGATCAAGGTTTCACCGGCCACAATCGACATCAATGGCAAGGCAGTCCCGACTTCGGAACTGCATCGTCTGATCTTGCGCAACCATGTTGACGGGACTGAAGTGTTCGGCGGCGTTCAGCAATATGGTGGCGGAGTGTCTGCCGGTCTTCAGAACGCCGGCGCCGCTCTTGGACAGCATCTCGAGAAGAAGCGCATTCAGAAATTGGCGGAGATATCATATCGCCTTGACGCAGAGCATGGGGGCAAAGCCACGACACTTGCGGGCGGCCTTAACGAAACCACCGCTTACGGTTTAATGACGGACGTGAGTAACATACTCGGATTAAGCGTTCGATAAACTCGGCACCAATGAGAATGAAAATGAATAGTCCAGAACTGGTGCCAGGACGGTCCGACTGAACACGGCTAGCTTTCACTAGGTCGGAACTTTTTGAGATGCGGAATAGCCAAGCTGCACGCATTAAAATGGGGATCGAATAAATCGATCCCCATTTTTTTGTTACGGACCACAAGCTGTTTACACACATGTTGTTGATAGCTGGAGGCGGATCACCCGTGTTTTTCTGCCCAACGATTGAATAGCTGAACACGTTCCGTATCAGACAGAATGCCCGTAAAGGGAGTGGAAGAACGTAGTCGGGCGCTTGCTTGGTCCTCGCAGGTCAAGACGTGAAAAATACGCTCCATTCCTGACGAGAGAATCTCCTCCCATTCAGAGTAGGTAGGTCTCACCCCACGCTGATTTTTCCAACGGGAAATGTTGGAGCGGGCTCGTTCGACCAGAGACGGATCTGCTTCCAACTTTGTGGCAATCAGACGATGCATCTCAAGGCTACGCCAATCGCTTGGAAGGTATTTGTTGTCGACCTGTTCCACGTCTGCCACTTCCGGATCAATGGGCGTACGTTAATCGATCAGCAAGATAAATCAATAGCTCGTCTATGCCGGAGCGATCCGCTTTGATTTTCACTAGGCGAGTCCCCAGAAACGACTCGGGAAAAGCACGGGTAACAAGTTCATATACACATATGTCATGTTAATGGGTATGGTTGGTCGGGTAAGAAAGACCTTGAGGCGAGCGTGGATGGGCACATTTTCCTATCCCGTTTCGACAGGTCGCGATGGACCGCAATGCATTCAAATACCTGCCAACCTAAATGACCTCACTCGATTGGGAAAATCTCGAAGCGGCCGACCGGATTGCAAAGCTATCAGATGAAGTGATGCTGACAACAAAAGAGGCTGCCCTGTTTCTCAGGGTATCTGTCCGCTCCATGGAGCGAATGCGTTCCGCAACCGACCCCAGAATAGGTCCTGACTACCATCAGGCTGCCATTTCCGGCATGAAGGGATTCAACCAATCGGTACGCTATAGACTGGGTGATCTGCGAGCTTGGTTGGCGGCAAATAGACAGGGTTCAACCCTGGAGGCTGCGATTCGGAAGGGGCAGATTTGAGATGTTCGAGAGAGGTAGGAGGAGAGGAGAACGCCCCGAACGGAGCTCCGTCAAATGCCGCCATTTTCGTAAGTTTGCCGAAATCTTCCGGTTTTTATGGATTCCTAATGGCTTCCCAGTGTGCTTCTAGTGGCTTTTGTTGGATGTATGCTATTGATTTATAAGTGAAATAAGTTTGCCGAATGGTAATGGCGCATCATCGGCGTGTGCTTGGACAGGTCGGGTGCGGCGGGTGCGTTCATTGATGGGCTATTGTCTGATTTCGCGGGTATTTTCGGGCCGACCGTAGCATTCGCCGGTGCTGCGGAACGGATTGATGTCGAGACCGCCGCGCCGCGTATAGCGGGCGTAGACGGCCAGCGTTTCGGGCCGGCAGCGCTGGCGAATGTCCGTGAAAATGCGCTCGACGCACTGTTCGTGGAATTCGTTGTGGTTGCGGAAGGAGACGATGTAGCGCAGCAGGCCGGCGCGGTCGATCGGTGCCCCGCGGTAGCGGATGACAACCATCGCCCAGTCCGGCTGACCGGTGACCAGGCAGTTCGACTTGAGCAGGTGGGAATACAGCGTTTCCTCGACGGTGTCACCGGGCCGGCAGGCCAGCAGCTCCGGCGCCGGCTGGTAGCGGTCGCAGGCGATGTCGAGATCGTCGAGCAGGACGCCGTCCGGCGTGCCGATCGCTGCTTGTGGCCGCTGCGACAGCGATTCGAGGGCGACGGTGACGGGGCTGCCGGCGGCGGCCGAGAGATCGCGGGTCATCGCGGCGCTGACCGCTTCCAGGCTGTCAAAGGCCGTCTGGTTGAAGGAGTTCAGGTAGAGCTTGAAGGACTTCGATTCGATCAGGTTCGGGCTGGTCGCCGGGACCCGGAAGGTACCGACGGCGACCACCGGCTTGCCCTTCCCATTCAGCCACGACAACTCGTAGGCGTTCCACAGGTCCTCGCCGACGAAGGGCAGCGCCGCGTCGGCGATGCCGAGTTCGCTGCGCTTCAACTGGCGCGGGATCGGGTAGAGCAGTTCCGGCGCATAGTGGCTCTGGTATTCCGTCGCCTTGCCGAGCGGCGAGGCGTGGCTGGGATCGGCGACGTGGTGGGTGGTCGAAGTCATGGCGGTGGATTTTACCTGCAAGGCCGGTGTTGGCAGGCAATACGATGCGTCAGGCAACGTTCAGTTCAATCAGGTGCGGGCCGCCGGCGGCCAGTGCAGCGCGCAGCGTACGTCTGAACGCTTTGTTCGCATCGGCCTTGGCATAGGAGATGCCAAAAGTCCGGGCCGCGTGCTCGAAATCGACGTTTTGCGGCGTCCGCCAGCCGGTGTCGAATTCGGGCAGGTCGCGCTGGGGCAGGTGGTCGAAAATCCCGCCGCCGCCGTTGTTGACCGTCACGATGACCAGATCGCGGCCCTGGGCGAGGGCCAGGCCGCCGATGTCGTGCTGGCAGGTCAGGTCGCCGATCAGGGCGACGGTGCGCCGGTGACTGGCGGCGATGCCGGCGGCTGTCGAAATGTTGCCGTCGATGCCGCTGGCGCCGCGGTTGGCATGGATATGCAGCGTCTTGGTCGCGCTGCCCGAATCGGCATCCAACTGGCGTATGGCCAGCGAGTTGCCGACGAACAGGGCGGCGTCATCCGGCAGTTCGTCGACCAACACCGGGATGTGGCCGGCTTCGGCAGGCGCATCGGCTTCGAGCGCGGCGCAGGCCGCCAGCCAGCTTGCCGGCGCCGGTACCGGGGCGGCATCGAGCAGGGCTTGGCAAACGGCCGCCGGTTCGGCGCGCAGCAGATGCGTCAGGCGGTGTGCCGGATCGCTCCAGCGCGGCCAGGGATCGGCCAGCGCCTGCGTATCACCGACGCCGGCGATGAAGTTCTGCAGCTTGCGGGTCACCGGATAGCCGCCGAAACGGATGATCCATTCCGGCCGGCAGCGCTCGGCGAGCCGCGCATCGTTCAGCCAGTGGTTGTAGCGAACGCCGATATGAGTCCGGTCGTGCGGCCCGAAACGCAGCCCGGACAGCGGTTCGGCCAGGATGGGGCAGCGCAGCCGGGCAGCCAGCGCGACCAGGGCATCGCTCTGGCCCGGGCGGGCCGGCATTTCGCCGCAGACGATGAGACCGGGGCGGCCGGAAATGCGCCGTGCCAAGTCGCTGATGGTGGCGGTATCCGCTTGCATGACGGGCGGTGCCGCGGGAATCGAATCCGGAATGGGCGCCAAAAGCGTCGGGCCCGCCGGCAGCAGCGGCTCGCGAAACGGCTGGTTGAGATGGACCGGCCCGGGGTGAGGCCAGGTCGCCTGCTCGCAGGCCTGGGCGGCCAGTCGATGCAGGTAGCCCGGATCGAATTCCGCTTGCGGTGCGCCCAGCGCATGGCTGGCACGGACCTGCGAACCGAACAACCCCAACTGGTTGATGGTCTGGTTGGCGCCGCAGTTCTGCAACTCCGGCGGACGGTCGGCCGAAATCAGGATCAATGGCACGCCGGCCAGGCTGGCCTCGATGACCGCCGGTAGCCAGTTGGCTGGTGCGGTGCCCGAGGTGGCAAGGAGGAGAACGGGGCGCCGCGTCGCCTTGGCGATGCCCAGCCCGAAAAATGCCGCGCAGCGCTCGTCGACAGCGACCTGGCAACGCAGGCGGGGCTGGCGCAGCATGGCCAGGGCCAGCGGCGTCGAGCGCGACCCCGGTGAAATGACGGCATCGCTGACGCCGGCCGCGACGAAACCGGCGATCATGGCCTGCGACCAGAGAAAGTTGAGCGTGCCGGTATCGTTCATCGACGGGATTCTGCCTGAAAGGTGGAAATTGTAGTCGCAGTGCGCTTTCGGAACCATTGAGGCGTGCTATTATTCGCGCCTTCGTCGCTGCCCGCCTGGGCAGATCGACGTGGAGTGGTAGTTCAGTTGGTTAGAATACCGGCCTGTCACGCCGGGGGTCGCGGGTTCGAGTCCCGTCCACTCCGCCAGCATTCCAGAAAAGCCCGAGGCGCAAGCGCTTCGGGCTTTTTCTTTGTAGTTTGCGCCTAGGGTATCACCGAGTTCACTGTGTCATACCTTGGCTCTAAGCTATGACCAAATAATACAAAGAAAACTGGATACCCGGTCATGGTAGGAAGTAGCGGCAAAGAGGGGGACGAGAGCCTCTGCAATCTGGAATATCTGCTGGTCAACCTGGGGCGAAATCAGGCGACGGCTGATCGTTTGATCCGGCTGTTTCTGGAGAATTCGCCCGCCCTCTGTCAGCGATTGCTGGAGGCGGTTGAGCGGGGTGACCGCGTTGCCGTCAAGGACGCGCTGCACGATATTCGCAGCAGTTGCGTCCTGTTCTCAGGCCATTGTTGCGTCGATCTGGCCAAAAAATTCGAAGTCGCCCTGCGCGACGATCAGCGCTCCGCCAACGGCGGCCATGCCGAGTGGCGTGCCATGGCAACGTCTCTCTGCGCGTGCGTCCAGCGCATGGCGGACGAGCTCGGTACGCACATCGATTCACAAGACCAGTAAGCCGAGCGCCTACGGGGCGCCAGCCCGCGAATTTCCAGTCCCCGGACGTAAGACCCGGAAACCGGCGTTGTCGCTGCGTTAGCAGACTACGCCGGTCTGCAGGGCAAACCTGGTCAATCCGGTTACGTCGCGGACGCCGATTCTTTCCATCAGCCTGCCGCGATGGAATTCGACCGTTTTCGGGCTGATCCCGAGGTCGCGGGCAATTTCCTTGGTGGTTCGGCCGGAGGCGACCAGGCGCAGGATTTCTGTTTGCCTTGGCGTCAGCAATGTTCCGTTGGCGTTGCTGCCTAGACCCGGGCGCAAAGGCATTTCCTGGATTTTTGGAGAAAGGAAACTTTGGCCGGAAAGTACCGTTTCGAGCGCCAGTTGCAGTTCGCCGAGAACAAAGTCTTTCAGCAGGTAACCATTGACGCCGGCATCCAGCGCCTGCTCGATGATATCCGGGCGATCGATGCTGGAGAGGACCAGTATCCGGGTGTCGGGGTCCGAACGGCGGATGGTTCTTGCCACTTCGATGCCTGAGGGGCCAGGCATCGCGATGTCGAGCAAAACGACGTCGGGCTGAAGGCGGCGGATGGCCTCAATGGCTTCGTGACCATCGGCGCACTCAGCCTCGATCCGGTAGCCCGGCAAGGTTTCGACAAGGGCGCGAATACCGGCGCGGATCAGTAGCTGGTCGTCGGCGAGAACTATACGTACCGTTTTCATATTGGCGCTAGGATAAGCTAGGAATGATACGGACGACATAGTCATTTGGGTTGATGACGGAATTTGATTGGCGGCGCCGCGCCACGGGGGCTGGCTCCCTTAGCGCAGCCGCTCTTTTATGGCCCGCTGGGCTTCGCGCTTTGTATCCTTGTCCAGTGCGTCGGCACGCTTGTCGTATTGTTTCTTGCCCTTGGCCAGGCCGATGTCGAGCTTGATCCGGCCGCGCACGAAGTGCAGGTCGAGCGGCACCAGCGCATAGCCGGCGCGTTCGACCTTGCCGATCAGCTTGCCGATTTCGCGGGCGTGCAGCAGCAGCTTGCGGGTGCGCGTCGGATCGTGGGAATTGTGGGTCGAGGCTTGGGCCAGCGGTGAGATGTGCATGCCGATCAGGAACAGTTCGCCACCCTTGATGATGACGTAGGATTCCTTGATGTTCATCCGCCCGGCGCGGATGGCTTTGACCTCCCAGCCTTCGAGGACGATGCCGGCCTCGTACTTTTCTTCGACGAAGTAGTCGTGAAAGGCTTTTTTGTTGACGGTGATGCTCATGCTGCCGGGTGATCCATTAAAATCGCCAATTCTACAGGATACAGGAATGCCGCTGCTGCATGGCCCAGGTTGAAAAGACAGTATTGATCGAGCAGTCCGCCGAGCGCATGTTCGAGCTGGTGGATCGCTGCGAGGATTACCCGGCCTTCCTGCCGTGGTGCAGCCATACCGATGTCAAGTTTCGCGACGCGGCGAAGACGGTCGGGACGCTGCATATCAACTACCACTCGGTGAAATCGTCGTTTACCACCGAGAACGCCAAGGAATTCCCACACTCGATGCATATCCGTCTGGTTGATGGGCCATTCCGCCGCCTCGAAGGTGCCTGGCACTTCAAGGCCTTGGCCGAGAATGCCTGCAAGATCGAGTTCCAGTTGCACTACGAGTTTTCCAGCAAATTGTTCGAAAAGGTCATCGGTCCGGTGTTCAGCCATATCGCGAACACCTTCGTCGATGCCTTCGTACGCCGTGCCGCGCAGGTTTATGGAGCCACCCATGGCTGAAATGATCAATATTGAAGTTTGTTACGCAATGGCTGACAAGCAGGAGCTGGTCAAGGTCGGCTTGGCCGAAGGCGCAACGCTGCAACAGGCGCTGGAGGCCTCCGGTCTGCTCACCAAGTATCCGGAAATCGACTTGAAGAAAAACAAGTTCGGCATCTGGAACAAGCTGTCCAAAGCGGATTCTGTCCTGCGCGACAAGGATCGCGTCGAAATCTACCGGGCGTTGATTGCCGATCCCAAGGAAGTCCGCAAGCAGCGGGCAGCTGAGGGCAAGGTCATGAAAAAAGGCGCCGGGGATGCCGACGCCTCTGCTGAAGCTTAATTCCGGATTCAGCCTATTTGCAGGATTCAGCCATCGCCCGCCGGGCGCGGTCCAGTTCCTGTTCGCGCTGGGCGTTATCCATCAGCTTGCGTTGCCCCTGGTCGTCGTAGGAGCTGACCGGTTGGTTGGCTTCCAGTGCGGTAACTAGGTTCCGGGCGCGCTCGCAGTTCACGCGCTTGTCGGCTTCGGCGGTCTGTTCCTTGGCCAGCTTGTCGGCTTTTTCCTTGGCTTCCTGCTGGCGTTTCTTGAACTCGAAATCCTTTTCCGCAACCGTTTTCGGCGCGTCGGCCGCCTTGGGGTCTTCGGCCGGTTTTTCCGAGACGACCGACGGCTGCTTCCCGCCGATGGAGCGGCGTCCCTTGACGGTAGGTGGTGGCGGAATATCGGAAACCACTGTCTGGCCGTTGCTGTCCTTCCATTGATAGGTTTCGGCAAGGGCCGGGCCGAATGCTACGGTCGGCCCCAAAAAAAGGGCAAAAACGAGAGCGGATCTGGTGGTCATCTGGGTTTCCTCGGGTTTTCTGTATAATACGATTTTGTGACCTTGGATTAAAGGCCATGCGACTGCTGCAAAAAGCCCTAACCTTCGACGACGTCCTGCTCGTCCCCGCACATTCTCAAGTTCTCCCGCGCGATGTCAGTCTGGCCACCCGGCTGACCCGCAATATCACCCTGAACCTGCCGCTGCTGTCCGCCGCCATGGATACCGTGACGGAAGGTCGCCTCGCGATTGCGCTGGCCCAGGAAGGCGGGATCGGCATCATTCACAAGAACCTGACGGCCAAGGCGCAAGCTGCCGAAGTGGCCAAGGTCAAGCGTTTCGAGTCCGGCATCCTGAAGGATCCGATCACCGTTGCGCCGACCATGACGGTTCGCGATGTCATTGAAATCACCCGCCAGTACCGCATCTCGGGCTTGCCGGTGATCGACAAGGCTGGCCGGGTGGTCGGTATCGTCACCAATCGCGACCTGCGTTTTGAAACCAACCTCGATCAGCCGGTCAAGGCCATCATGACGCCGCGCAAGCGTCTGGTCACGGTCAAGGAAGGCGCCAGCGTCGAGGATGCCAAGGAACTGATCCGCAAGCACCGGCTGGAGCGCGTACTGGTCATCGACGACGACTGGCACATGCGTGGTCTGATCACCGTCAAGGACATCCTGAAGTCTACCGAACACCCGCTGGCCAACAAGGATGTTTCCGGTCGCCTGCGCGCCGGCGCGGCGGTCGGCGTCGGTGCCGGTACCGAGGAACGCGTCGAACTGCTGGCCGAGGCCGGCGTCGACGTCGTCGTTGTCGATACGGCGCATGGCCACTCGCAAGGCGTGCTCGACCGCGTCAAGTGGGTCAAGAAGAACTTCCCGCAGATCGAAGTGATCGGCGGCAACATCGCCACCGCCGATGCGGCGCGGGCGCTGGTCGACAACGGCGCCGACGGCGTCAAGGTCGGCATCGGCCCTGGCTCCATCTGCACGACGCGGATCGTTGCCGGTGTCGGCGTACCGCAGATCACCGCCATCCAGAACGTTTCCGAATCGCTGAAGGGCACCGGCGTGCCGATGATTGCCGACGGCGGCATCCGCTACTCCGGCGATATCGCCAAGGCCATCGCGGCCGGCGCCGATACGGTCATGCTCGGCGGCCTGTTCGCCGGCACCGAGGAAGCACCGGGCGAGGTCGAGCTGTTCCAGGGCCGTTCCTACAAGTCCTATCGCGGCATGGGTTCGCTCGGCGCGATGCAGGCCGGTTCCTCGGATCGTTACTTCCAGGAAGCCACCGCCAACGTCGACAAGTTCGTGCCGGAAGGCATCGAAGGCCGTGTCCCGTACAAGGGTTCGGTGCTCGCCGTGATCCACCAGCTGATGGGCGGCCTGCGCTCGTCGATGGGCTATCTCGGCAGCCCGAGCATCGCCCACATGCACGACAACGCCTGTTTCGTCGAGATCACCTCGGCCGGCATCCGTGAATCGCACGTCCATGACGTGCAGATCACCAAGGAAGCCCCGAACTACCACCTCGACTGATCGTCTTCATGGTCCTCAGGGCGGCTCGCGGAGCCGCCCTTGTTCATTCAAGGCACTGAAAATGTCCCACCAAAAAATCCTCATCCTCGATTTCGGTTCCCAGGTCACCCAGCTGATCGCCCGTCGCGTTCGCGAAGCCAAGGTTTTCTGCGAAATCCACCCGTACGACGTTTCCGACGAGTTCATCCGCAACTATGGCGCCAAGGGCATCATCCTGTCGGGTGGCCCGAGTTCGGTCACCGAGGGCGACACGCCGCGCGCGCCGAACGTCGTTTTCGAGCTGGGCATCCCGGTGCTCGGCATCTGCTATGGCATGCAGACCATGGCCCAGCAGCTCGGCGGCCAGGTGATGACCGCCGAAGCGGCCGGCAAGTCCCGCGAATTCGGCTACTCGGAAGTCCGCGCCCACGGCCACACGGCGCTGTTGAACGACATCGCCGATTTCTACAGCCCGGAAGGCCACGGCATGCTGAAGGTCTGGATGAGCCACGGCGATTCCGTGATGGAACTGCCGGCCGGCTTTATCAAGATGGCGTCGACCGCCTCCTGCCCGATTGCGGCGATGGCCGACGAAAGCCGCAAGTTCTATGCCGTCCAGTTCCACCCGGAAGTGACGCACACCCAGCAGGGGCGCGCCATTCTCGAACGCTTCGTGCATGGCATTTGCGGCTGCGGCACCGACTGGGTGATGGGCGACTACATTGCCGAAGCCGTCGATGCGATCCAGCGCCAGGTCGGCGATGAGGAAGTCATCCTCGGCCTGTCCGGCGGCGTCGATTCCAGCGTCGCCGCAGCGCTGATTCACAAGGCGATCGGCGACCAGCTGACCTGCGTTTTCGTCGATCACGGCCTGCTGCGCCTCAACGAAGGCGACATGGTCATGGAGATGTTCGCCCGCAACCTCGGTGTCAAGGTCATCCGTGTCGATGCCGTCGACGCCTTCATGGGCAAGCTGGCTGGCGTTTCCGACCCGGAGCAGAAGCGCAAGATCATCGGCAAGGAATTCGTCGAGGTCTTCCAGACCGAATCGAAGAAGCTCTCCGCCGCCAAGTGGCTGGCCCAGGGCACCATTTACCCGGATGTGATCGAATCGGCCGGCAAGGGCAAGAAGGGCGCCCACACCATCAAGAGCCACCACAACGTTGGCGGCCTGCCGGAAGACATGCACCTCAAGCTGCTCGAACCGCTGCGCGAACTGTTCAAGGACGAAGTCCGCGAACTGGGTGTCGCGCTCGGCCTGCCGCGCGAGATGGTCTATCGTCACCCCTTCCCCGGCCCCGGCCTGGGCGTGCGCATCCTCGGCGAGGTCAAGCGCGATGCGGCCAGTCTGCTGCAGCGCGCCGACGCCATTTTCATCGACGAACTGCGCGCCACGCATGCCACCGAGCGCGATGTGGCGGCCGGCGCCTGTACTGCGGCCGACATCGGCAAGAGCTGGTACGACCTGACCAGCCAGGCCTTTGCTGTCTTCCTGCCGGTCAAGAGCGTCGGCGTGATGGGCGATGGCCGCACCTACGAAAACGTCGTCGCGCTGCGCGCCGTGGTCACCAGCGACTTCATGACCGCCCACTGGGCGCATCTGCCCTACGAACTGCTCGGCCGGGTGTCGAACCGGATCATCAACGAAGTGCGCGGTTTGAACCGGGTCGTCTATGACGTCTCAGGCAAGCCGCCGGCGACGATCGAGTGGGAATGATCTGACGTTAGGTAGCTGTTGGCACTGAAAAGCATAAAACACCATTTAAGCCCGTGTAATAGCGGGCTTTTTTGCGTCTGTGTTCGGCATTGGCTGGCATCATACCGCACTCCCAAGCATCATTTTTTTATGGCATGGCGAGTGGTATTATTTGGATTGATACCATGATTGGCGATCGATACCATGCTGCGAATTCTCTAAAGTGCATGGTATTGAAATCGCACAAACCGTTGATACACAATGGCTAGAGAGGCGAAACTGGCGAGCTTTCCTAGTATGGTATCAGGAGCCTAAAATGGAAGGAAACCATGCTGACCGATACCAAGCTGCGAAACCTCAAACCTCAGGACAAGCTGTACAAAGTGAACGACCGTGACGGCCTCTATGTTGCCGTCACGCCTGCCGGGTCGATCTCGTTCCGCTACAACTACTCGATCAATGGCAGACAGGAGACCATCACCTTCGGGCGCTACGGCGTCGGGGGCATCACCCTGTCGGAGGCCCGCGAACAGTTGGGCGAGGCCAAGAAGATGATCTCTGCCGGGAAGTCTCCTGCCAAAGAGAAGGCGCGAGACAAGGCCCGAGTGAAGGACGCCGAGACGTTCGGTGCCTGGGCGGAAAAGTGGCTGCGCGGCTACCAGATGGCCGACTCAACGCGCGATATGCGGCGCTCGGTCTATGAGCGCGAGTTGAAGTCCAAGTTCGGCAACCAGAAATTGACCGAGATCACCCACGAGGACTTGCGAATCCTGACCGATACCATCGTTGAGCGCGGCGCACCGGCCACTGCGGTGCATGTGCGCGAGATTGTCATGCAGGTGTTTCGGTGGGCGATAGAGCGTGGCCAGAAGGTTGAGAACCCGGCGGAAATGGTTCGGCCGACCTCCATTGCCAAGTTCGAACCACGCGACCGGGCGCTGACACCGGACGAGATCGCGCTGATGTATCAGTACATCGAGCGCATCGGCACGACGCCATCCATCCGGGCTGCAGCCAAGTTGCTGCTGCTCACGATGGTGCGGAAAAGCGAATTGACGAACGCAACGTGGAGCGAGGTCAATTTCACCGAGGCGGTTTGGACGATCCCGAAGGAACGGATGAAGCGGCGCAACCCGCACAACGTCTATTTGTCCAGGCAGGTGCTGGATATCTTCATTGCCCTGAAAACCTTTGCGGGCGGCTCTGACTATGTGCTGCCGTCGCGATACGACTCCGACACGCCCATGAGCAGCGCGACCCTGAATCAGGTGCTGACGCTTACCTACAAACTAGCGCAGAAAGAAGGCAAGGCACTGACGAAGTTCGGGCCGCACGATCTGCGCCGAACGGCAAGCACCTTGTTGCATGAAGCCGGGTACAACTCCGACTGGATTGAGAAGTGCCTTGCCCACGAACAGAAGGGCGTTAGGGCGGTGTACAACAAGGCCGAGTATCGGGAGCAACGCACGGCTATGTTGCAGGATTGGGCTGACATGATTGACGAATTGACGCTCAGGCGGCCACGGCAATCGGCGTGAAACCGGGGCGCGTCGCCTGAATACCAGACGACTTACGGGCCTCAATCCACGCCTCGACCTCATTCAGCTCCCAGGCCACGTTCCGGCTAGTGAGCGCAATCCGTCGCGGGAACTCCCCTCGCTGCTCCATATTGAAGATGGTGCGCTCCGACAGCGGAATCATCGAGAGTAGCTTCTTGCGGTTGATAAGGATTTTGCTGGTCATTTTTCGGCTCTAGACGATAAATTTGAGGCGTTGGTATTTTGTTTCAGGGGAAACAAACCAACATTTACCATGCTGCTCAGCGGGAGGAAAAAGTTGCCCGTCGCGGGCCCAACGTCGCAAAGTGCGTGGATCAGGGGCATCATTTCCATATTCTTTTTTTGCCCACGTTTCGAGTTTTATCAAGCGCGACATATTGATTTTCCTAGTTGCGACAATTTTTCATGATGAACGATATAAATCTGAATTTCCCAGAACTCGAATCGTTGATTTAAATAAGCATGGGCCGCCTAAAAACTTGAGAGCAAAGATATGCTTCACGTTGAGAAGGCCTTTCAGTAACAACCTGTGATCACAATGCATGCCAGAATTCTTGCGCAGAGCACACCAA
>JBIJDP010000043.1:0-9182 GCA_044344065.1 Opitutaceae bacterium | reverse complement strand
CCATCATGCCGGCCCGGGTGTTTGTCATCGGTGCCGGCGTCGCGGGCCTGCAGGCCATTGCCACCGCCAAGCGGCTCGGCGCCCGCGTCGAGGCCTTCGACACCCGGCCGGTGGTCGAGGAGCAGGTCAAATCACTCGGCGCGAAGTTCATCAAGATCGACCTCGGCGAGACCGGCCAGACGGCCGGCGGCTATGCCAAGGCGCTCACGCCCGAGCAGATCGCCCGGCAGCAGGCCGGCATGGCGAAGATCTGCGCGCAGTCGGACATCGTCATCACCACGGCCAAGGTCTTCGGCCGGCCCGCGCCGAGGGTGGTGACCCAGGCGATGCTCGACGGCATGAAGCCCGGCAGCGTCGTGGTGGACCTGGCGGTGGAGACAGGCGGCAACGTCGAGAGCTCGCGTCCGGGCGAGGATGTGATCACCGCGAACGGCGTCACCATCATCGGGCATCCCTGCATCGAGGGCACCGTCGCCCATCACGCCACGCAGGTGCTCGCGGCCAACTTCGCCGCGTGGCTCACGCATTTCTGGGACGAGAAGCAAAAGGCGCTCCGATTGGATCCGCCTGATGAAATCCTCAAGGGCTGCCTGCTCACGCACGGCGGCGCCATCGTCCATCCGCAGTTCGCCCCCAAGTCCTGATCCTTTCCCCATGGAACTCATCCTCCTCTTCTTCATCTTCACACTCGCGGGCTTCCTCGGCTTCGAACTCATCGCCAAGGTGCCGTCGCAGCTGCACACGCCGCTGATGTCGGGCTCCAACGCGATTTCCGGCATCACCATCGTCGGCGCCATTATCGCCGCCGGCGCGGATGACGGCTCGTGGATCACCACCGTGCTCGGCACCGCCGCCGTCACCCTGGCCATGATCAACGTCATCGGCGGCTACTTCGTGACCGACCGCATGCTCGGCATGTTCAAGAAGAAGACGCCGGCGAAGAAGGAGGGTTCGTCATGAGCCGCGAGATCCTCATCAACTCGGCCTACATCCTGGCCTCCATTTTGTTCATCGTCGGCCTGAAGATGCTCGGCCGGCAGGCGACGGCGCGGAAGGGCAACCTGCTCTCCGGCGTCGGCATGCTGATCGCGGTCGTGGTGACGCTGCTCGACCACAACGTGGTCAACTACACGTGGATCATCGTCGGCCTCGTGGCCGGCACGGTCATCGGCCTGGCCTGCGCCTATCTCGTGAAGATGACGGCGATGCCCGAGATGGTGGCGCTGCTGAACGGCTTCGGCGGCCTGGCGTCGCTCATCGTCGGCGCGGCGGAGTTCTTCCGCATTCGCGGCGGCACGGTCACGCCGGAGCACCCGCTGTTCACGGCCACGGTCATCTACCTGACGATTTTGATCGGCGGCATCACCTTCACCGGTTCGGTCTACGCCTTCTGCAAGCTCGCCGAGTGGCTCAGCGGCCGGGCCATCACGTTTGCCGGCCAGAATTTCGTCAACGGCCTGATGCTGGTCGCGACGCTGGCGGCGGGCGTCCTGTACGTCCTGACCGGCGACCCGCAGCTCGCGCTGATCGCCTTCGCCGTCTTCACGCTCCTCGCGCTCGTGCTCGGCTGGACCCTGGTCATGCCGATCGGCGGCGGCGATATGCCGGTCGTTATCGCGATGCTGAACAGCCTCTCCGGCGTCGCCGCGTGCGCCGCCGGCTTCATCATCAACAACAACGTGCTGGTGGTGGCCGGCTGCCTCGTCGGCACCAGCGGCGTCATCCTCTCCGCCATCATGTGCAAGGCGATGAACCGCTCGCTGACCAACGTGCTCTTCTCCGGCTTCGGCTCGGCCCCGGCGGCTGCCGGTTCCGCTGCGGCCGGCACGATCCAGGGCGAGCTCAAGCCCATCTCGGCCGAGGACTGCTTCGGCGTGCTCGAGGCGGCGCGGCAGGTGGTCATCATTCCCGGCTACGGCATGGCCGTCTCGCAGGCGCAGCACGTGGTGCGCGAGCTGGCCGAGGTGCTGGAGCGGAACGGCGCCGAGGTGCGCTTTGCCATCCATCCCGTGGCGGGCCGCATGCCCGGCCACATGAACGTGCTGCTGGCCGAGGCCAGCGTGCCGTACGAGCAATTGATCGAGATGGACGCGATCAACCCGGTGATGCCGACGATGGACGTCGCCATCGTCATCGGCGCCAACGACGTCGTGAATCCCGCGGCCGCGCGCGACAAGACTTCGCCCATCTACGGCATGCCCATCATCAATGCGCACGAGGCCCGCACCGTCATTTGTCTCAAGCGCGGCAAGGGCACGGGCTTCTCGGGCCTGGAGAACCAGCTCTTCCTGATGCCCAACACCCGCATGCTCTACGGCGATGCGAAGGCCTCGTTGCAGGGCGTCGTGGCCGAATTCAAGAGCCTGGCGGCGACGTAGGTACCTTTCTTTCTCTTTCTCGTAATCTTTCTCTTTCTCCGGCCTTGGGAATTATCGGCCCTGACGAAAGAGAAAGATAAAGAGAACGAGAAAGATTGGATTCCAGCCGGGAGAAGGAAGGCGGGATTGGAAACCCCGCCCTACGGTTTCCAGCCACCGGACATACTTTGCTCAACTGACCGGCACCGGCAGCGCCGCGAGATACTGGTCGATCGCCTGTGCAGCCCGTTTGCCGTCGCCCATCGCAAGAATGACCGTGGCGGCGCCGCGGACGATGTCGCCGCCGGCAAACACGCCCAGTACGCTGGTCATGCCCGACCGGTCGATGACGACATTGCCGCGTTTGTCCAGGATGAGATCGGGACAGGTGGCGGTGAGGAGCGGGTTGGCGCGCGTGCCAAGGGCGCTGACAACCATGTCGCACTCGATGACGAATTCCGACCCGGGGATGGGCACGGGCCGGCGGCGGCCGGAGTCGTCGGGCTCGCCCAGGCGCATGCGCTCGCAGCGCAGGCCGCGGACCCACCGGCCGTCGGAACCGAGAATTTCCAGCGGTGCGGCGAGCAGCTCGAAATCAATGCCCTCTTCCTCGGCATGGTGTAATTCCTCCAGCCGGGCCGGCATCTCGGCCTTGGTACGACGGTAAACGATGACCACCCGGTCGGCGCCCAGGCGGCGCGCGGTGCGGGCGGCGTCCATCGCGACGTTGCCGCCACCGACGACCACGGCACAGCGCGGCCGCATCACCGGCGTGTCGGCGCCGGGATTGAACGCGGCCATGAGATTGACGCGGGTCAGATATTCGTTGGCGGTGTAGACGCCCTTCAGGTTTTCGCCGGGGATGCCCATGAACACCGGCAGGCCGGCGCCGTTGGCGATGAACACCGCGTCAAACCGCTCCTGCAACTCGGGCACCGTGTAGGTGCGGCCGATGACGACATTGCATTCGATCTTCACGCCGTAGCGACAGAGCCGTTCGACCTCCTGGTCGACGATCTGCTTCGGCAGGCGGAATTCCGGGATGCCATAGACCAGGACTCCGCCCGGCCGGTGCAGTGCCTCGTAGACCGTGACATCGTGGCCGCGACGGGCCAGTTCGCCGGCGGCGGTCAGGCCTGCGGGTCCGGAGCCGACAATGGCGACCCGGCGTCCGGTCGGCGGTGCGACCGTGACCGGCACGGCCTCCGGATGATCCCGGGCCCAGTCGGCGACGAAACGCTCCAGGTGACCGACGGCGACCGGCTCGCCTTTTTTCGCGCGCACGCAGACGCACTCGCATTGGGTTTCCTGCGGACAGACGCGGCCGGTGATGGCGGGCAGGGCGTTGTCGCCGAGCAGGGACCGGGCGGCCTCGGGCAGGTTGCCCTGCGAGAGCAGGTCAAGGAAGCGCGGGATGTTGACGCCGACCGGACAGCCTTCCATGCAGCGAGGGTTTTTGCACTGCAGGCAGCGGTCGGCCTCGATGAGGGCGAATTTCTCCGGCAGGCCCAGGTTGACCTCCGTGAAATTGATCCGGCGCAGCGCGGCGTCCTGCGCGGGCATGGATTGCCGTTGCAACTGGAGGCGTTCCTTGGGCGTGAGGCGTTTGGTGGGCACGACGGGAAAATCAGGCATGGGTGAGACCGACGCGGCAGCCATCGGGGCCGCACGTGTTGGCGGCCTGTTCGAATTCGCGGTAGGAAGTCTGGCGGTCGGCGAGGAGATCAAAATCAACCTTGTGGCCGTCGAACTCCGGACCGTCCACGCAGGCAAAGTAGTCCTTGCCGCCGACACTCACGCGGCAACCGCCGCACATGCCGGTGCCGTCAACCATGAGCGGATTCAGCGAGACGATCGTCCGCACGCCCAGGGGGCGCGTCAGGTTGACAACGGCGCGCATCATCGGAACCGGCCCGACGGCGTACACGATGTCGATGCCGCCCGCGGCCAGCAGGTCGGCCGCCGCCTGGGTCACGAAACCCTTGCGGCCATAGGAGCCGTCGTCGGTGCACACCACCACGTCGCCGAAGCGCCGCAGCTCCGGCTCGAAAATCACCCATTCCTTCGCGCGACCGCCGATGATGCTGGTGACCCGCACCTTGTGGCGGGCGAGAGTCTGGACAATCGGATGCACGACCGCCGTGCCCACCCCGCCGCCAATGCAGAGGGCGTGCCCCTTGCTGATGAGTTCGGTGGGATGACCCAGTGGCCCGGCGATATCCCTGATGGCCTGGCCCGGCTCCAGGGCCACCAGCTCGCGCGTGCTCTTGCCCACCGCCTGGATCACGAGCGCAATCGTCCCGGCAGCCGGATTGGAGTCGGCGATGGTCAGGGGGATGCGTTCGGCCCCTTCGCCGCGACGCACGATGACGAACTGGCCGGCCTGGCGGATCTCGGCGATGCGGGGTGCCTGCACGTCGAGACGCGTCACATTCGGACTGAGCTGGGCTTTGGCGGTGATGACGTGCATGGCGGAATTCGACACCAATCAACCAATCGCAGGCCATGGAACGACTCAACGTCCAACCCGGCGTTAACAGTCGATGTGAGACGGGCTTAGCCGGGTGGGAGCCGGGCTAATACAGTGCGACGGTGCATTGGCGGCATGTAAGGGCGCAGCTTGACTGCGCCTTGAACGGTACGTCCGCGCATGAGGCACGAGGGCGCACACGAGGTGCGCCCCTACAAATTCGGTGCTTACAATCTCAGCCGCCGCCAAGGAACTGCCGCAGCATTTCGGGTCCGTTTTCCCAGAAGACGAGGGTGACGCCCATGAGCGAGCCGCCGGCGATGATGCCGGAGGCCACCGGCCAGGTGTATTCCTCCGCCAGCGCCGGGCTCTTCTTTTCGATCAGCCGGCCGATCAGGGCGCCGAGGCAGAAAAGCATCCCGTAATACCAGTGGAAGGTCCACGCCATGCCGAGCGCGGCGGGTGAAGGCATCCAGCCCTTGTGCTTGGGCAACCACGTCGGCAGGACCACGAGCAGAATCCCGACGATGCCGCCGATGACGATGGACCAGACCTTGACCGGTTCGAGCGCCTCCATGCCCTTGCTGAGGGCCAGCGCCACGGCCTTCCACGTCTGGGCGGCGGGGGCCGGGAACTGGTCGGAGCCGAGCACCGCGGCGTTGGGCACCAGCACGCGGAAGGCGAGGACGGTCGCGATCGTGCCCATGAAGATGCCCGCGAATTGCGCGAGGAACTGTTTGCGCGGGTTGGCGCCAAGCAGGTAGCCGCTCTTCAGGTCGGTGAGCAGATCGGCCGAGGCGATGGCGGCGCTGGAGGTGATGTTGGCGCTCATCAGGTTGACGTTCATGTTGCCCGGGCTGATCGCGCCGAAGATGAGCTGGGTGACCTTGCCCATGGGGCCTACCGGGGTGGTGTCCGTCTCGCCGGTCACGCGACAGGCCACGAGGGCCAGCAGGAAGGTGATGACGACCGCCAGGGCGCTCTGCCAGACCGGCATGTGCAGGCTGACCTTGGCCAGCCAGCAGATGGCGATGAGGGCCAGCCCCTGGCCGATGAAGAACCAGGACATGGGCGTTTCAATCTTGTCCACCGGATTGGCGGCCGCGGTCGCCGGCTGCCGGTTGAACATCTGGCCCATCGAGCCCATCGCCGCGACGATGCTGCGCCACTGCATGAAGAACGCCAGCAGGCCGGAGGTGACCATGCAGCTCACGCCGCCCCAGAGCGTCCATTGCACGACCTCACGGAAGCCCGTGCCCGTGATGGTGCCGTTGGCCTGCATGATCGGCACGAACACGCCCCAGCAGAGCGTGCCGCCGAGAAACATGCTCGCGCCGGCGCGCAGGCCCATGAGGGCGCCGCCCGCGATGAAGATCGGGTCCCACTGGAAGAACACCGTGCGGCCCATCCAGGTCGTTCCGAAGGTGGCGGCGTTCACTTTGGCGAAGAACGCGCTGAGACTGTAGGGGGCGAGTGAGGCGCTGACGAGGTGCAGGCCGTCCATCCAGAACTGGCTGATGGCGGCGATCACGCCGCCGATGGTCAGGGCGCGGGCGGAGCGGGCGGCCTTTGCGCCCTCGGAGTAGAGCGTCCGCAGCGTGATGGCGGCGGCGATGCCGGTGGGGAAGCGCAACTGCTCGGTGTTGATCATCTGGCGCTTCATCGGGATGGCCATCGTCACGCCGAGCACGGCGAGGATGAACACCCAGGCCAGCATCTGCCAGAACGGCAGCGACTGGTTGTTGATCATGATGTAGGCGGAGAAGGCCGAGACCAAAGTCGTGCCGGTCGAGTACCCGGCGGCGCTGGCGGTGGACTGCATGCAGTTGTTCTCGAGGATCGTCATCGGCGTGCGGGCGAGGCCGATTTTCCGGAACAGGTTCCACGAGGTGTAGGAGACAATGGCCGCGGTGATCGCGACGCCGAAGCCCCAGCCGGCCTTCAGACCGACGTAGAGGTTGGTCAGCGAAAGGATGCCGCCCAGCACCATGCCCATGGCGATGGCGCGCAGGGTGAGCTGGGGCATGCGGTCGCCGCGGCCGAGATAGACCTTTTCATACCACTGTCGCTCAATCTCGGCGGGAGTGCCCTTGAAGCCGTCCACGAAGATCGGGTGGTCGGCGGCGTTGTCATTGACCGGGGCGGGTGCCTCGGCAGGGGTCGGCTGGTTTTGAGCCATGAGGAAGAGCGGTCAGGCGAGCGTGCGGGTGTCCCCAGTGCAGGCAAGCGGCAAGGTGGCGCGGCTGGCGCCGGACTAGGCGGTTTGGTTCCTATGGCCTATCGGCAGATGAACCGTTCCAGGCCGGCCGCGTAGCTACGAGCGTGAGCGAGTGGATGGTTTGGCAGATGGCAGTTGGGAGATCGCAGTTTGAAAACACCACTCGCTCACGCTCGTAGCTACGCGAAGGCAGAGGCTGGTTGGGAGCGCGGGCGGCCCGCCCGCAACGTGTGTCAATCCCTGCGGGCAAGCTGCCCGCGCTCCCAGGCTTACATCTTTTCTCCGCCAACCAGTTCGCCACGCAGCTTTTCCAGCTCCGCGATCCTGGGCTCAAGCTGTTTCCGGCCGGCCTGGCGGTTGATGAACCACACAAATCCGATGCAAAGCACATAGAAGCCGACGAAGCCGGCACTGAAGACCGGGTCGCGCAATGGATTCCACACCGGGGCTTGCCGTACGAAGGTGAAGTGGACGATCAGCACGGTGGCCAAAATGGGCCCGAGGTACCACCACCAGATCATTGCCAACAGACGGCGTTGGCGCCGGAGCATGGCGAGGTCGGCCTCGACCTTGGCCAGCATGGAGGTGGCCGCGTTTACCCGGAACTTCCGGGCCAGGAGGCGTTGGTAAATATAGACCGCAGTGACGCCGAGCAGCAGCGCCATCGCCAGCCCGATGGGCCAGCCGGCCGCGCCCAGCTTTCGCCAGATGAAGCCCAGCAAGACGCAGACCAGCAGGCCGGCGCCCGTTTCCGCGAGGTCGCGCACCAACAGCGTGGCCGCCTGCTGGCGATGCTTGGCGGCAAAGGAAGCCCGGAGATCGGCCGGGTCGGCTGCGGCACCAAGGGGTGGTGGCTGGCGTTTCCAAACAGGCTCGAAATCACGCCAGTTCATCGGGGGGCGCTCACAACTCGCGTAGCGCGGCGGCAATCGGCAGCCGGGCGGCGCGGATGGCGGGCAGCAGACCGCCGATCAGGCCGATGGCCGTGGCCCAGAAGATGCCCTGCACCAGCAGCGCCGGGGTGACGGCGAAGGCAAAGGCCACCATGCTGAAGCTCTGCCAGTTGATCGTGGCGGCGTGGAAATTGTTGAAGGCAACATAAGCCAGGCCGGCACCGACGGCGCCACCGCCCAGCGCCAGCACCAGCGACTCTAGCATCAGGGCGATGACCACGGCGCCGCGGCCGAAACCGAGGGCGCGCAGCGTGGCGATCTCCCGGGTGCGTGCCGCGACCGCGCTGTACATCGTGTTCAACGCCCCGAAGACCGCGCCGACGGCCATGAGGAAGGCGATGAGGTAGCCCAGCGTGGTGATCAGTTGCATCATGCCCGTGGATTGCTCGGCGTAGTGCTCGGACTGGCGCAGAACCTTCACGCTGAGCTGCGGGTTGGCGGTGAGGGCATCCTTGAATTCCTGGAACGCCCCGGCCGAGTTCAGCCGCACATAGACGGATTGGAACGACTCGCCGCGGTTGTAGGCCGCCTGCAGGACCTTCGCGTCGCTCCAGACCTCCGACTCGGCGACGCCCCCGCCGGCGGCAAACACGCCTACGACCGGCCAGGTCTCGCGTCCGACCTTGACGCTGCCGCCGACCTCAAGGCCGGCGAATTCCCGGGCGGCACCGGCGCCGACGATGACCTCGTTCTTGCCCCACTCAAACATCCGGCCCGCGGTGATCCGCAGGTTGTCGCGCACCGAGGTGGCGGCGGCCTCCACGCCGCGCAACGGCACGTTGGCGTCAGTGCCGGTCGAGCGCTTGGGCAGGTTGATGATGACGAACAGTTCCGCCGAGGAAAGGGGACCGGCCGCGTTGCGGGCCACGCCGGGAGCGTCGGCGACCAGCCGCGTGTCGTTGCGGCCGAGGCCGCTGACCATCTCGCTGTCGGAGCCGCTGCGCAGGACGATGGCGGCGTCGGCCGAGCCCGAGTTGGCCATCGCGCGGCGGAAGCCGGCGGCGATGGAGAGCACGCCGACGAACACGAGCACGACTCCCGCGATGCCGAAGACCGTCGCGGTCACCGCGCCGCGGCGCTGCGGGATGCTCATGAGCCCGAACCGGGCGATGGAGCCGATCTGTGCGAACCAGTTAATCAGGGCGGTCATGTCACATCCTCCGCAGGGCGTCCGCGACGCGCAG
>JBIJDP010000042.1:0-9210 GCA_044344065.1 Opitutaceae bacterium | reverse complement strand
CTCGTTGCGACCTTTTTTCAGCCAGCAGCCGGGCAGGTAGAGCGTCTGCTGCGGACCGATGTGCCAGAAGCGCCCGAGATGGCGGCCGTTGACCCACACGAGGCCCTTCCGCCAGCCGCGCAGGTCGAGGAAGGTGTCGCCGGTCTCCTTTACGCTGAAATAACCGCGGTGGAACGCCGGACCCGGGCGCGGCTTGGAACCGAATTTCAACTTCTTCAGGTACGCCGCATCGCAGGGCAGATTGTAAATCTGCCAGCCCATCACGATGCCGGCCGGGTAGGGGACGGGAAATGCGACGTGGGCGGTGATGCCCTTGCGGTCGAGGATGAACGGCCCGTAGTTCACGCGGCCCATCGCCTCGACAAGGATGTCGAGGACGGTGTCCTCCTTGCGCACGGGAATATCGGTCGCGTTCTGGCCGAGCCGACGGTCGAGGACGGCGTGGCGCTTGCCGTCGAGGTAGACGTGGCCGTAGTCGTGCAACTCGCGGATGGTGAGCTTGGCCCCGGGGCCGGCATGGAGTTTCGAGCGATAAAGTATCAGGCCGTAATCCTGGCCGTAGGCCTCCATTGACCGCGGCTGGACGTCGCGCACGGGCTTGGGCAGGTGGTCGAAGAGCGCGGCGGAGGCGGTGAGGGAGAAGCGCGGGATGGCGATCACCGGCAGCGTGGCGGGTACGGGCGGGAGCGGGGCGGGGGCGTTTTTGCCGAAGAGCTCGCGCAGGGCGGTGAACTTCTCGTTGGGCCAGCCGGCCTCGGTGAGCGGCGAGCCGTAATCGTAGCTGCTCGTGGTCGGCTGGTATTCGTCGTTGGGCCCGGTGTTGGCGCCGGCGCTGAAGCCGAACGAGGTGCCGCCGTGGAACATGTAAATGCTGAAGGAGATTTTGCGCTCATGCATCCAGCCGAGTACGCGCACGGAGCGCTCGGCGCTCACGGGGGCGTTGCGCTCGCCCCAATGGTCGAACCAGCCGGGGTAAAACTCGCCGCAGGCCAGCGGCGTGTCGGGGCTGAAGGCGCGCAGCTCCTTGAGGTTTTCCTCGGGGCCTTCCGGGAAGTTCGCCACCGGGAAGGTCTTCGCCACGGACCCGCGGCTGAAGGCGCCGGGACCGTCGCAGGTGAAGAGCGGCACGTCGAAGCCGGCCTCGACCAGCGTGTCGCGCAGGAAGGCCATGTAGGCCTTGTCGTCGCCGTAGCTGCCGTACTCGTTCTCGACCTGCACGAGCAGAATCGGACCGCCGCGCGAGATCTGGAGTTTCGCGAGTTCCTTGCCGACCGCGAGGAGGTACCGACGGGCGGCGGCGGTGAAGCGTTCGTCCATGCAGCGTACGCGGATGTCGGGCGTGGCGAGCAGCCACGACGGCAGGCCGCCGAAATCCCACTCGGCGCAGGCGTAGGTGCCGGGGCGCAAAATGACCTTGAGGCCTTCGGCGGCGGCGAGCCGTACGTACTCGGCGACGTCGGCCTGGCCGGTGAAGGTGAACTCGCCGGGACGGGGTTCGTGGACGTTCCAGAAGAGGTAGGCGCTCACGGTGTTGAGGCCCATGGCGCGCGCCATTTGCAGGCGGTGCCGCCAGTAGGGCCGCGGGATGCGGGCGAAGTGCATCTCGCCGGAGCGGATCTGGAACGGCTGGCCGTCGAGGAGGAATCCGTCGCGCTGCGGCACGAGCGTGGAGACGGGCGGGGCTTTGCGACGGGGTTTCATGGGATGGACTTTTTAACCACGGATAACACGGATTTCACGGATCAGACATCAGAGGATGGCCACAAAAGGCACAAGAATCACATAAGGATCCAATCCTTTTCACAGGAGCAAACGGAGGGAACAGAGGTATTGATCCAATCTCTGTTTTCTCTGTTCCCTCCTGTAAGATTTATTGGTCCTTTATGTGCCTCTTGTGGCCATTGTCTTGGTTTCCATCCGTGCCATCCGTGTAATCCGTGCCTGCCCGCCGTAGCCTTGGCGAAGGTGGGGTTAAAAACCGCCCGCCCTAGTCTTTCACTGCGGTTCGTCCGGCGGAAAGACATCCTCGCCTTCCGCGGTTTTCTGCTCGGCCTTTTTCGGCTTCACGCGCCGGCCGAGGCTCGGGTCGATCTCCTCGATCTCCGGCTCGGGGATGCGGGTGAAGGCGATGCGCATCGGGGCGTAGTTGGTGGCGCCGTGCGCGCCGCCAAAGTAGACGGAGTTTTTCCCGAGCGCCTTGTTCAGCGTGTCCACAGCGTTGAAGAGCTTGGTCCGGGACTCCTCCTTGGATTTCTCGAACAGGTCGGCGGTGTGCAGGTTCGAGGCGAGCAGACGGTGAAGGATGACGCCGACCTGCTTCGGCGCCTTGGCGAGGTGGGCGCGTGGACGCCGGCCCCAGAGTTCGTTCAACGCGTGCGTGAAATGGATCGTGTCCTGCGTCTCGTTGAACTGCAGGTCCTCGCTCCAGTCCGTGTCGTCGCGGTAGCCCACGGAAAGCTGCAGGCCGCCGGCGTAATAACCCTCGTGACGCAGCCGCATGGCGGCCTTCTGCAGCAGCCGGTGCAGGACGGCGATCGCGTCGGCGGGGTTCCGTTTCTCGGGCGGCAGCACGTGGCTGTGGCCGATGGTGCCGTGCTTGGTAGCCTCGCGTTCCTGCAGGCCGCCGTGCAGCCAGTCGTGGAAGCGCGCGCCCTCGACGCTGCCCCAAACCCGGCGCAGGCGGTCGCTGCTGGCGGCATAGAGTGCGGCGACGTCGGTGATGCCCGCGGCGCGCAGGCGCTGCTCCATGTTGGCGCCGATGCCGGTGAAATCCGAGAGCTTGACCCCGCGCTCAATCAGCTTGCCGGGGATGTCCTCCTTGTCGAAGAGCACGAGGCCGTCCGGCTTCTCGAGGTCGGACGCGAGTTTGGCGATGAACCAGTTCGGTCCGATGCCGATGGAGCAGCGCAGGCACACGCCGGCCTCGCGGACGATCCTGGCCCGGATTTCGCGGGCGAGGGCCAGGGCGCGCGCCGGGACGGCCAGATCGCCGGAGAGTTCGCACTCCAGTTCATCAATGGACTGGACCTTTTTTACCGGCGCGAGGGTCTCGACGATGTCCCTCAGCCGGCGGTGGTAGCGGATGTAGACCTCGGGTCGCGCCTCGACGACCACGATGTCCGGGCACAGCTGCCGGGCCTCGGCGATGCGGATGTTGCGCTTCAGGCCGAGTTTTTTGGCCTCGAGGCTGACCGCGATGGAGCCCGTGGTCTCGGCGAGGACGGGCACCACCAGGACCGGTTTCCCGCGCAGCTCCGGCCGCTCCTGCTGTTCAACGGAGGCGAAATATGAATTGAAATCAATGGCCAGGGCCCGGAGCACAGGGGCATTGTCACTGCCGAAAAACCGCTGTCAAACGGGCGGATGGGGTGACTCTTAAGCACCAGCATTGAAGGTGCCCAAAGTAGGGCAGGTCTCCTCCTTCGCCGGGCCCAGCCGATGACGTCAGGTCTTGATTCTGTACAAAGAAACTAAGCCCTTGGTGCGTACCGGGCTCAGCGAGCCCGGCTATTATCCGCGACGATCCGCGCAATCCGCGGGAAGTATAGAATGCCGGGCGGCGGTTTAGGCGCCTCACGGGGTAGGGCGCGGCTCCCACTCCGGCCAGTGGCGAAAATCTTCGCGGCGGCTGAGCTTATTTCCTCCCAAAGCGGCAAACACAGACTTACTTGTGTATTTGTGCGCCGGACTGGTTTTTGAGCGGTCATGGCGTAAATTCGCCCACTGCCGCCGAACCTTTTTCTACCCAGCTGTCCACGGAACCTGCCGCCTCCCCTTTACCCGCCTTGAAAGCCCGATTCACCACCGTCCTCCTCGCACTCGCCCTCTTCGCGGGTACCGGTTGCTCCACCTTGCGACAGACCGCGGTGAACCAGCTGAGCGATGCGCTGGCGAAGGGCGGATCGGGATTTGCGAATGACGACGACCCCGAGCTCGTCCGCGAGGCGGCGCCGTTCAGCCTGAAGCTGATCGAAAGCCTGCTGGCCGAGAATCCCGCCCATCGCGGACTGCGCCTGGCGGCCGCGAGCGGGTTCGCCCAGTACGCCTACGGGTTTTTGGAACAGGATGCCGACCTGATGGCCGATCAGAACTACGAGGGGGCCAGCCAGCTGCGCGACCGGGCCCGGCGTCTCTACCTCCGCGCCCGCGACCACGGCCTTCAGGGATTGGAGTCGGCGCATGCCGGTTTCTCGCGCCAGCTGAGGGCCGATCCGGCGGCGGCCGTGCAAACGGCCGGTCCCGACGATGTCCCGCTGCTCTACTGGACCGCGGCGGCGTGGGGCGCTGCCATCGTGCTTTCAAAGGACAACGCGGACCTGATCGCCGACCGGGTGCTGGTGGAGGCCCTGATTGATCGCGCGCTTGCACTGAACGAGGCCTTCGACGCCGGTGCGATCCATGCATTTCTCATCACCTTTGAAATGGCCCGGCTGGGTGCGGCCGGCGATCCGGCGGAACGGGCACGACGGCACTGCGAGCGGGCGATGGAGCAGAACGGTGGCGGGCAGGCCGGTCCGCTGGTCAGCCTGGCGGAGGCGGTGGCGGTGGTGAAACAGGACCGGAAGGAATTCCGGGCCCTGCTCGAACGGGCGCTGGCCATCGACCCCGGATTGCATCCGGAATGGCGGGTGGCCAACCTCCTGATGCAACGTCGCGCGCGCTGGCTGCTGGCGCGCACCGACGAGTTATTCCTGCCGGAGGAGGCCAGCCTCCCGGCCGCCAACGATCCCTCATGAACTGCCGTTTTTCCCTCATCCTTTTGGCGCTCACCCTCTCGCTTGTGGGAGCGCCGGGCGTACTGTCGGCGGCCCCGGTCGAAATCAAACTCGCCACAATCCTCCCCGTCGGCACCTCCGGACACAAAAACCTGATGGAGATGCGCGCGGCCTGGCAGAAGGCGGCCGGCCCCGCGGTGAAACTGATCATCTACGCCGGCATGGCCGACGGCGAACCGCTGCTCGTGAAGAAGATGCGTGCGCGACAGATCAATGCCGCCGTGCTGACCGCCGTCGGGCTCTCGGAAATCGACCGCTCGGTCTCGAGCCTGCAGATGATGCCGATGATGTTTCGCGACTGGCGCGAGGTGGACTACGTCCGCGAAAAAATCCGCCCCGAACTCGAGGCGCGCCTGCGCGCGAAGGGATTCGAGGTGCTGTTCTGGGCCGACGCCGGCTGGGTGCGCTATTTCTCGAAGGAGCCGGGTGCCCACCCGGATGATTACCGGAAGATGAAGCTCTTCGTCCTCGCGGGTGTGCCGCGGCAGATGGAAATCATGCGCGACCTCGGCTACCAGCCGGTGAGCCTTGAGACCGAGCAGATCCTGCCGTCATTGACCACCGGCATGATCAGCGTCGTGCCCGTGCCGCCGTTTCTCGCCAACGCCCTGCAATTCAACCGGCAGGCAAAGTACATGCTCGACATGAACTGGGTGCCGATCGTCGGCGCCGCCATCGTGCGCAGCGACGTCTGGGAAAGGATTCCGCCGGAACTGCGCGCGCAGTTGCAGGAGATCGCCACCGTGGCCGCGGGGAAGATCCGGACGCAGACCCGCGCGGAGGACGACGATGCCATCGTGGCCATGAAGAGGAACGGCCTGGTGGTCCAGCCGGTCACCCCCGAGGTGCTGGCTGCGTGGCAGGCGCTGGCGCAGCGATCCTATCCCATGATCCGCGGTCCCATCGTGCCGGCGGAAATCTTCGACCAGGTGCAGGCGGCGCTCGCCGAGTTCCGCGCCGCGTCCGCCACCGGCTCGCCCTGAGCCGGCCCAGCGCGCATGAACCCCGTGGACCAGTCCGCCGCCAGCATCGCCGCCCTGCCTGGCGGTGAGGCGGCTCCGCGGCGGTGGTGGCATTTCATCGAGGACCACGCCCTCGCGCTGCTGCTGGGTATCATGGTCCTGCTGCCCCTCGCGGAGATCGGCCTGCGGCAGGTTTCCAGCGGCATTCCCAGTGCGCCGGATTTTCTGCGCCACCTGACACTCCTGGTCGGCATGCTGGGTGGCGTGGTGGCCGCGCGCGACGGCCGGTTGCTCGCCCTGGCCACGGCCACCGCGCTGCTGCGGGGACGGTGGAAGTGGCTGGCCCTGGTGTTCAACACCGGCGTGGCGGCGGCGGTCACCGCCTTTCTCTGTGTCGCGAGCCTGCAATTCGTCGCCCAGGAGCGGGAGGGCGGGGGTGCGCTCGCCTACGGCATTCCGCTCTGGACCGTGCAGATCGCGATGCCCATCGGCTTTGGCCTCATCTGCCTGCGCCTGCTCTGGCGGGCCGCGGCCACGTGGTGGCGGCGCTCTTTCGCCCTGGCCATTGCGGCGGGCCTCATCCTCGCGTCGGTGTTTCCGCCGGTTGAAATTTCC
Organism: Opitutaceae bacterium; assembly: GCA_044344065.1. Lineage (GTDB taxonomy): Bacteria > Verrucomicrobiota > Verrucomicrobiia > Opitutales > Opitutaceae > UBA2377. The sequence continues at coordinate 2,858 of JBIJDP010000042.1, read as the reverse complement.
AGCCTGACCCTCCCGGCACTGGCGGCCCTGCTCGCCGCGACCCTGCTGGGCGCCCCGATCTTCGTCGCGCTGGGCGGCGCGGCGATGATCCTCTTCTGGAGCCGCGACGTGCCGATCACGGCGGTGTCGATCGAGCATTACGGGCTCGTGACGAATCCGGCGCTGCCGGCCATCCCGCTCTTTACCCTCGCGGGTTACTTCATGACGGAGGGTGGGGCGTCGCAGCGGCTGGTCCGCGTGTTCCAGGCCCTCGTCGGCTGGTTCCGCGGCGGCCCGGCCATCGCGACCGTGCTCATTTGCGCATTCTTCACCTCTTTCACCGGGGGCTCCGGGGTCACGATCCTTGCGCTGGGTGGACTGCTCATGCCGGTGCTCGTGGCGGCGCGGTTTTCGGAGCGCGACGCGCTCGGGCTTGTGACCGGTGCGGGCTCGCTCGGCGTTTTGCTGCCGCCCTGCCTGCCGGTGATCCTCTACGCCATTCTCGCCAAGGTGGATATTCAGGAAATGTTTATCGCCGGGCTCGTGCCGGCGCTGCTCCTGATCGCCATGACGGGCGCGTGGGGCATCTGGGCCGGCCGCCATTCGGACGAGGGCCGCCAGCGCTTCGATCTCGGCGAGGCCGGGCGCGCGCTCTGGGCGGCGAAGTGGGAATTGATGCTGCCGGTGGTGGCCATCGTTGCGCTGTTCAGCGGCTGGGCCACGCCGGTGGAGGCGGCGGCGGTGACGGCCTTTTACGCGTTTCTCGTCGCGGTTGTGATCCAGCGCGATCTCGGGATTCTCAAGGACTGCCCGCGGGTGATGGCCGAGGCCGGCGTGCTGGTCGGCGGCATCCTGCTGATCCTCGGCGTCGCGCTGGGTTTTACAAACTACCTCGTGGACGCGCAGATCCCGGATCGGCTGGCCGAATGGTCGGCCGTCCATGTGCAGTCGCGCTGGGTGTTCCTGCTCGGGCTGAACATCGCGCTGCTGTTCATCGGCGGCCTCGTGGAGATCTACGCCGCCATCGTGGTCGTGGTTCCCTTGCTGCTCCCCATCGGTGCCCGGCTGGGCATCGATCCGCTGCACCTTGGCATCATTTTCCTGGCCAACATGGAACTCAGCTTCCTCGCCCCGCCCATCGGCCTGAACCTGCTGCTGGCCTCCTACCGGCTGAACAAGCCGATCTTCGAGGTGACCCGGGCCGTGCTGCCGTTGCTCGGGATCCGCTTCATCGGCGTCCTGCTTATCACTTATGTGCCGTGGATCACCCTGATGCTGCCGGAGTGGCTGCGGTGAATTCGGCAGCCTCGTAGCGCGGTGCTTCCCTCCTTCGCCGAGGCTACGGCGGGCACGGTAGCCCGCGCCGGGATCGCAGCGCTGGCATGCTGACGCGGCCGAACCAGTGCCGGCTGAAGACCGGCACTACGTGATGCTGGCAGGGCAGGTCTCGGCACCACCACCGGCGCGTTTCACGCTTGGCGCATGCGGCCGGGGCCGCAGCATGCGGGCATGGCCGCACCGAACCCCGAGGGCATGCTGGTTTATTCCGTGCGCGAATGGGACGGGGAATATTTCTCCCGCGATGTGCCGGGCGGGGTGGAGACGTCACCAGTGCGAAGCCATCTCCGGATCATCATGGCGGATGGCAGCGGCGATCGCCGGCTCGATCTCCCGGGTGAGCGGGCGGAATTTCCCGCGGTCAGTCCCGACGGCCGCTGGGTGTATTTCCAGGCCGCGATGGATGGGCGCTGGCGCATCCACCGGGTGCGGCCGGAAGGCGGCGGCCTCATGACCATCGCGCCGCCACCCGGGCCGGAGTTCGGGCGGGCGAGCGCGTATGGCGCCGCGCTGTCGACGGATGGCCGGTTCCTGACCTATACGATGCATGACGGCGGCACCGGCCGGGTGGCACTGGCGCAGGCCGATGGCGGCGGGGCGCGGGTGCTGGCGCCGGAATACGGGCACGCCTACATGGCCTGCCCGGACCCCAACGCCCGGCGCGTGGTGTTTTCCGGCCCGGCGCAGGACTACCGTCTCGCCTTGGTGGACACGGCGGGCGGGGTGCCGCGGGTGCTGACGCCGGAGCATCCGGACTGCTACGCACCGCAATTCACGCCGGACGGGCAGGCCATCATTTTCATCCGGCGCGACGGCGGGCTGTATCGCATCTCCCCGGATGGCACGGGTCTGGCCAGATTGGCGGACGGAGTGCAGGTGGAGTTTTTCCTGTCGCGACAGGACCGGCATGGTTCGACGGACTTTCCCGCGATTGCGCCGGATGGCACGCAGGTGGCTTTCGTGGCGCGGGATGCGGCTGGCGGTGCCACGGTGTGCACCGTGACCCGGGATGGCGGCGAACATCGCCGGATCACGCCGCCAGCCGATGGCTGTGGACGGGTCCGTTGGAGCCCGGACGGGCATTGGCTGGCCTACGCGGCCCTGGCGGGTCCGCGTCCGCAGCTTTTCGTGGTGCCGGCGGACGGCTCGCTCGCGCCGCGCCAACTGACCGCCGGTCCCGCGGCGGTTTATGCACTGAGCTGGTTGCCATTGGCAGGTTGAGTGTCCACGGTGTCGCGATGCGCATCGCCGTGCTTTCCGACACCCATGACCGGATGCCGCAAGCCTTGCCGGCGCGGCTGGCGGCCGCGGACGAGATCTGGCATCTCGGCGATGTGTGCGATCCGATGGCACTGCTGGAACTGGAGGCGCTGGGCCGGCCGATGTTTGTTGTGCAGGGCAACTGTGATGCCAATCCGGGCTGGCCGATGTCACGCGAGTTGGAACGCGCGGGGGTCAGATTTTTCCTTACCCACATCCCGCCGCCCCATGCGCCGACGGGCGTCCACGTCATCCTCCACGGACACACGCATGTGCCCCGG
>JBIJDP010000323.1:0-4148 GCA_044344065.1 Opitutaceae bacterium | reverse complement strand
CCATGGACGACCTTCGGCGCCTCGATCACTTCCTTGTCCGGCAACTGGTCGAAACTGCCCGGGACGAAAGCGACCGTGACGAGTTCAGAAAACTGTGCGCCGACGCGATTGCCGACGCCTCGACCCAGCTGGCCCGGCTGGCCCGGTCGGACCACCCGCGAACCACTGACACTACTCTCGCCCTTGAGCTGCACACCATGAAGGGCACCCTCGCCTCGATCGGCCTCGGTGGCCTGGCCGACGGGCTCGCCCACATCGAGTCGCGGCTGAAATCGGGCGGGACTGTGTCGCCGGATGATTTCTCCCGGCTTCACGCCGCGCTCGCCGAAGCCGGTGCCACGCTGCTGCAGCTGCTCCCGCCGTGACCTGCAGTCAGTCCGAGGCGGCGGCGCGCATCACGTCGAATATCCGTTCAATCCGCGCAGGCCGAACCGCCGACGGGTAATTGGTCAGCCAGCAGGCCGCGCTGTCCGGGTGCGCCGGGTCGAAGCCGTGCATCGCAGGTACGCGCCGCTGGTTCATGAAGGAGGGGACGAAGATGGTTCCCGGTTCCAGCAGATAGAATAGCTCGCCGTAGCGCCGGTCGCCAAAGAGGCAGCCCCACGTGGCCAGTTGCGCATCGGGCACAATCCGTCCCTCGGCGCGCCCGGCAAGCCACTGCTCCAACCTCACCCGCACGCCATCCCGCAAAAACCAGAACCTAACCATCGTCGAGTCCCACACCGCGCCGTAGTCGCGGCCGAACTCCAGGCCCAGGGTCTCGAAGTCCCGCAGCATCCCGCTGGTGGCGCGCGTGTCGGTCATGCCGTGGTCGCTGAAAACATGCAGCCTCACCTTGCCGTAGTGCTCCGCGGCCAGCGCGTTGATCTCCTCCAGCCAGCGTCCGAAGCGCGCGAAGGCCGCGTCCACGGCGGGACCGGTGGTCGTGTGCGCGTGCATCGTGGCGTCAAGCCCGGCGGTGAACAGGTACGCGAGGCGGATCTCACCCTTGGCCAGCTCGGCCTTGAGCGCGTTCACGTTGGCCTCGTCGCCCAGCCGCCAGTCGGACCGGAACCAGGGCCGGCCGCTGCGCTGCCACACCTCAAAGATCGTCTCCTGCCCGCCGATGATGCCGCCGCCGGCGTAGAGGTCGCGCTTCTCGGTGTAGTCGAGCCAGGGCAGGCGGTTGAACGGCACGCTGTAGAGCTGGAAATACCCGGTGTAGCCCATCCGCCGCGCGCACCAGCGGCTGACGCGGTTGCGCACGCGGTGGTGCCCGGCCACTATCTCGGGCAGCCAGCCCAGACCACGCGCCCAGCCGAAAGGTGAGTGCGCCGGGTCGTAGACGAAGAAGGAAAAATGCCCGTGCTCCACCGGCATCTTCCCGGTGAGGATGCTCGGGTCGCAGGTCGAGGAGTAGCCGAAGATCGTGTCGCACGGGCCGCGGGACGGCAGCAGGTCCCGCAGGAAGCCGCGCTGCTCGACCTGCGCCCAGCCGAGCGCATCGGCAAACACAAAGAGGTCGAGCGATTCCGTTTTCACGGCTGCAGCAGCCGCGCGGCCTCGGCCGCGAGCTCGGCGGGGCTGAAGGGCTTGGTGAAGAAGCGCTTGACGCCCAGCTCCGTGGCCGCCGTGCGGGTCTCCTGCTGGCCGCGGGCCGTGAGCATGATCACCGGCAGGGCCGCATGCTCCGGGCGGGACTTGATCGCGAGCACCGTCTCGAACCCGTCCATTTCCGGCATCATCACGTCCACGAGCAACAAGTCCACGTGTCCCGTCGCCGCCGCGGCGATGGCCTCGGGGCCGCTCCCGACGGTGATCACCTGCGCGCCGAGGCCGCGCAGGGCATAGGCCAGGAGGCGCCGCATGTGCGCCTGGTCGTCCACCACGAGGATTCTTTTTCCGTTTGTTGCGGTCATGCCTTGATCTCCATCGCCACGAGGGTGCAGTCGTCCATTAGACTCGACCCGCGGCGGCTGTCGCGGACGAGCCCAAGCAAATCGGTGCAAATCTCGGCGGGCGATCCCCGCCGGTGCTCCTGGATGGCCGCCTCGAGGCGCGCGAGTCCGAAGATCATGCCGTCGGCATGCAGGTATTCAAAAAGTCCGTCCGTCACCATCACGAGGCGCATGCCGGGCACCAGGGCTGCTTGCTCCTCGGTGAAGGCAAAGTCCGGCAGCACGCCGATCGGGATGCCCCCGCCGCCGTGGAGGCGCCGCGGCTCCGCCTCCGGCTCGGTGACGAACACCGGGCAGTGCCCGGCCGAGGCCAGGCGCAGTTCGCGGCGGTCGGGCGACACCCAGGCGAGCTGGGCCGTGATGAAGATGCTCAGGGGCTCAAGGTCCGCGTAGAGCTGGCCGTTCACCTGCCGCAGGAGCGCGCCCGGGGTCGCCGCATGGTCCAGCCGCGCCCGGACCGACGTGCGCAGCACGGTCGCCAGCAGCGCGGCCGGGAGGCCCTTGCCCATCACGTCGGCCAGCATGAGCAGCACCGCCCCGTCGGGCAGGCTCACGACGTCGAAGCAATCGCCGCCCACCTCGAGCGCGCTCAGACACTGGCCGTGGATGCGCAGCCGGCTGTCCTCGGGGAAGGTTCGCGGCAGGAGCGATTGCTGGATGCCCTTGGCGATTTCCAGCTCGCGGCTCACGCGCATCTGCAGCTCGCGCTCGCGCGCCAGCTCCGACGCGGTCCGCACGACCGCGAGGTAGTCGCAGACCGAGCGGATCAGCTCGAGCTGGCCGGCGGTAAAAAAAGCCTCGCCCGCCTTCAGCAGGGTCACCGTGCCCAGGCACTGGCCCTGGATCCGCACCGGGAGGATGACCGCGCCGCCGGGGAATTGGTGCAGCGGGTCGGACGCGGGGAGCGCCGCGCACCGCTCGATGCTTTTTTCCAGGCCATCCTGGAGGACCTGCTGCTCCACCAGGGAAACCTCCGCCGGCACAAACAGGGGCGCGGTCGCCTGAAAACCCATGAGGCGCGTCTGGCCGTTGTCATCCTTGAGCCGCGCGTAAATGATCGTGCCGCCAAGCTGCGTCCGCGCGCGGCGCAGTGCCTCCAGCACGAAGTCGTCGAAGGCCGGCGCCGTCGCCAGCAGCTCGCTCAGGCCGAACATGGTCGTCATCGTCTCGTACGCACTGCCCAGTTCCTCGGTCATGCCCGACAGGGTCTGCTCGGCTTCACTGAGGATCTCGAAGGGATCAAGGGGCGGGTCCGCGCGCCAGTACAGCCGCAGGGCGTGGCCGCGCTCGTCGCTCACGTGTTCGTACTGGTCGGTCCCGGTCGAGATGATGAACCCGCCGCGACCACCTTCGGCCAGCGGATTCTCCGGCAATTGTCCCCAGGCCGGACCCGGCATGAAACGGCCGGCATCACGCACCTCGATGACCAGTTCCTCCCCGCTCCAGTCCACGGTGAGCGCCACCTCCGCCCCGGCTGGATCCGCCGTGCCGTGCTCGATAGCGTTGTTCATCGCCTCGACGATCACCAGCTCGATGCCCGGCCAGCGCGCCTCGGCGAGGCCGCGCGCGAACAGGTGGCGGCGCACGGCCTCAACCGCCCCCGCAATCTCGGACAGCCGGGCCGGGATTCGCAGACCGGCAGTTTCCATGAGCCGCCGCGGCGGGGTCATGCGTCGTCCCTCCCGGCCAGCAGCGGCCAGATCCGGCGGCGGATCTCGCGCTGGCTGGCGGCATCCGGCCCCGAGGCCTGGTAAACCGCATGCAGCCACTCGAGCGGATCTTCGGTGCGGTGCACGCCATTGGCATCCGCCCAGGAAATTGCGCCCGCCGGCGCCTGCGCGACCAGAGCGCGGACGTCATCCGGCAGTCGCGCCAGGTCCGCCACGGTGCGCGGGAGCACGCCGATGAGGCGAAGCCGGCCCGCAAAAACCGCCCAGAGCCACGACCGCCGCCGCACCAGCAGCGGTCCGCGCCCGCCCGTGCGCAGCTGCCGGCCCTCCCAACCCAGCGGCGTGAAGCCGATCGACGGTGCCCCGAGGTGGGCGAGCGACCACGGCAGCGCCGCCAGCCAGAGCAGCAGCGCGAGCAGGCGTTCAGCAGGTCCGGGCGTGACGCCGCGATCCCTGAGCGAGGCGAGGATGAAGCGGTCGGTGATGTCCACGCGCGTGCCCCGCGCGGCATCCAGGAGCACCGCGCCGGCGGCGATCATGC
>JBIJDP010000216.1:0-5124 GCA_044344065.1 Opitutaceae bacterium | reverse complement strand
TCTGGGCGCGGGCGCCGACCCAGCAGGGCGCAATGAGCCGGGCCTTGGGGTGGACCTGTGCCAGCGGACCGATCCACGCGCCCGGGGGCAGGTGCCGGTCAATCGAGATTTCCCCGGAATGCCGTGAATTGAGCCACGCGTGCTGGAGTTCCAGCCAGCGCGCGAGCAGCGCCGCGGGCGTGGCCACGGGCGGCAGTGACGGCTGGCCGGGCAGGCCGTCAAGGCGTGCGCAATCGGCCGGTGCCTCGGCACCGCGCTGCGGCAGCACGCGCACAGCCCGCGACCAGTAGTGGCCGCCGGCCAGCGCCGCGCGCACCAGGTGCGGCCGGTCGGGGGCGATGATCACGACCTCGGCGACGTTGCGCCGCACGGCCTCGTCCATCCAGTGCGCGAGCAGCGGCTTCGGCCCCACCGGCCACAGCACGAACGGTTCTGGCCGGCACGCCAGCGTGTCAAGCGCCGCATAATCCGGCGCCTCGAGCCAAAGTGTGCCCGACGCCGGGGGCGGCATGGCCGCGGGCGCGCTCAAAAGGCCCCCTTTCCGAACAGCACCGCGGGGACGGTCTGCACCAGCAGCTTCAGGTCGAGCCAGAAACTCTCCGATTGGATGTAGGCGAGGTCGAGCCGCACCTGGCCGGCGAAATCGATGTTGCTGCGCCCGCCCACCTGCCAGAAGCAGGTGAGGCCGGGCTTGGCCAGGAGTCGCTGGCGTTCCTCGACGGAATAGACCGCCACCTCGCGCGGCACGGGCGGCCGCGGGCCGACGAGCGACATGTCGCCGGCGAGCACGTTCCAGAACTGCGGGAGCTCGTCCACGGAATACTTGCGGATGTAGCGGCCGGTGCGCGTCACGCGCGGGTCGTTCTTCATCTTGAACGTGACCCCGCCCTGCATCTCGTTCTTCGCCAGGAGCTGGTCCTTGATCTTGTCGGCGTTGACCACCATCGAGCGGAACTTCCACATGCCGAAATGCCGCCCGCCGCGGCCCACGCGGGTCTGCTTGAAGAAAAGCGGGCCGCGGTCCTCGAGCTTGATGAGCAGCGCGGTCACAAGGAACACCGGCAGCAGCCCCAGCAGGGCGCAGGCCGAGACGACGATATCGAGCAGGCGCTTCAATCCCATCGTCCCGCCCACCACCACGCGCCACAGGAGCCGCTTCCACCAGAAGCGCAGCGCGAGCCGCGCGCGGCCCGCGGCGGTGCCGGCGGACGCCCAATGCGCCGCCAGTTCCCGGTCTTCGGTGGTCAGGCGCCTTTTCATGGTCGGGCGGCGGACGCCTTGTCCGCACTCACGCGGGCGAAGAGCGCCTCGAGGTCGGCGATGTAGCGGTCAAAGTCGTAGTGCTCCGACACGAATTTTCGCCCGGTCTCGCCCATGGCGCGCGCCCGGGCCTTGTCGGCCAGGAGGTCCTCCACCCGCCGGGCATAGGCGTCAATGTTCATCCAAGGTACCAAATATCCGGTCTCGCCATCTTTCAACCAGTCCTTGATCCCCCCGGCATCAAACGCCACGACGGGCAGTGCGAAGCGCATGACCTCCAGGCCGATGGTTGCGATCGGCTCGGGCCAGAGCGACGAGATGAGCACGCCCGAGGCATCGCGGTAATAGTCCTGCAGCTCCACCTGCGGCACGAAGCCCTTGAAGGTCACGCGGTCGGTCAGCCCGAGTTCGCGCGCGAGGCGTTCGCACGCGGGCTTGTGGCTGCCGTCGCCGAGGATGATGAGCTCGAACTTCGTCCGCACCCGCGCCATGGCGCGCAGGAGCACATCCACGCCCTTGCCGCGGATGATCTGGCCGGCGTAGATGAGCAGGTTGCGGTCGGAGAACGAAGGCGTGAGCGGCGGGACCGGCCGCGGCACGGGCGGGAAGATCTCGATGCGCGCCGGGTCGAAGCCGTTGATCTCGAGTTCGTGCCGCATGTAGGTTGTCACCACGAGGTGCCGCTGGAAGCGCCGCACGAGGCCGATCTCGCGGAGCTTGGCGAAATAGCTGACCCACTTGAAGGGCAGGCCGGGACCGCGGTTGCGCTTGAGCGGGGCGAGGCAGGGAATGACGCAATACAAGCCCGCCGGGCGTGTGCAGATGCGGCGGCTCAGCGGGTGGTACTTGTAGCTGCGCAGGCAGTAGATGTCGTGGTCGTGCACCATGCGGATCAGCGGCCGGCCCGAGGCCAGCATCGCCTCGATGGCGCCGAGGTTCTCCCACTTGTGCATGTACACCACCGCCGGGTCGAAGCGCGCGAGCACGTCGGGCCACTCGTCCTTTTCGTCCCAAAAGACATCCGCCCCGAACAGCCCGTGCCACGCCGCCTCGTTCTTGCCCGTCGGCCGCTGCGTCAGCAGGCCGACCCGATGTCCGCGCCGCTTCATCTCGCTCGCCGTGATGAACACGTTGGCCTCGGCCCCGCCCAGACTGCCGATCGATTCGTGGACGTAGAGGAGATTCATCGGGAAATTATGTTGGTTTTGCGGGGGGAGACCCCTAGCCTCACAGCGTCATCTATTTATGGGACGCATCATCGACACGCAAACACAAGCCGGCACCCTGCAAATCGTCCTGAAGGCCAAGCGGCTCGACGCCGCCAGCGCGCGCGAGTTCAAGCAGGAGTGCGAAACTGCCTGGAGCCCGGCCGTGACGTCGGTCGTCATTGACCTCGGTTCGGTGGACTTTGTGGACAGCTCCGGCGTCGGCGCCCTGCTTAGTCTCTACAAGAAGCTGCCGCCGGGCCAGGCCTCGGTGAAGCTCGCACGGTTGAAGCCCACCGTGCAGTCCGTGATCGAGCTGCTGCGGCTGCACCGGATCTTCGAGATCCAGGCCTGAGCCGGTATGGCGGCGGCCTATTTTCCCGGCACGGAGCCGGAACTCGCCGCCCGCCTCGATGATTACCTCGCCGCGCTGGCCGAGCGCCTGAGCACCGAGTCGTTCGCGCCGGACGTCGCCGTCCTTGCGCTCGGCGGCGGCTACGGCCGCGGCGAAGGCGGGATCTATCGCGCCGGCCCCGGGGCCGCGCCCGCCCTGTACAACGACCTCGAGTTCTACCTCGTGCTGCGCAAAACCCGCGCCGCTGCCGCCGCCCGCACCTGGTGCGACGCTGAGGCGCATCGCGGCGAGGCCGCGACCGGCATCGAGGTGGAGTTCAAGATCCTCGCCTCCACCGCGCTGCAGGACGCCGGACCAAGCATGTTCTACTACGACCTCGTCGTCGGCCACCGGCCGGTCTGGGGTGACACCGCTTTCCTGCCGGACCTCGCGCCGCGCCTCGGCGACCCGGCGCAAATCCCGGCGCATGAGGCGACACGGCTCCTGTTCAACCGCGGCTCGGGACTGTTCTACGCGCAGTGCGCGCTGGCCCGGGACGATGGGCGTGTCACCGACGGCTTCGTCGAACGCAACCATGCGAAATGCCGTCTCGCCCTGGCAGACGCCGTGCTCGCGCTGAACGGCCGCTACCACGGCTCCTGTCGCGAGCGCACCCGCCGGCTCGCCGAGCCGCTGGCGCAACTGCCGCCGCATTGGCCGACCCTGCAGGCCTGGCACCGCGACGGCGTGGAATTCAAGCTGCATCCGCGCCACCGCGCACCCGGCGCCGCCGTCCTGCGCGCCGCGCAGGAAGAACTCGCCGCGGTGTGGCGCGACGTCTTCCGCTGGGTCGAAGGCCGCCGCCTCGGCCGCACCTTCGCAACGGACGCGGACTACGTGGCGTGCCCCGGCCGGCTGCTGCCGGAATTTCCCGTCGCTAAAAACATCTTGCTCCACCTGCGCGACCGGCTCCGGCGCGGCGGTGCGCTGCCAGGCTGGACCGATTACCCGCGCGCCGCGCTGCAGCGCGCCCTCGTGTCCGCGCTTGCCGGCGGCGACACCGGGCTGCGGCACGCCGCTGCAATCCTGGATTGCCGTCACGACGTCGCCGCCGTCGAGGCGGCTTACCGGCACTGGTGGCGTTATTATAACTGCGCACATGTTGTTAGCTGCAGGGCAGGTTCTCCGAATCCCGCCTGCGCTATTTTTCCGCCACTCCAAGCGGGGATCACCAGCCCCGCATACCTGCCGAGTGGACGGTGTATTCCAGCTGTGCCCCGCGCTCACAGCTGCATCAGCTCCGGCCAGATGGCGAGGATGCCGCCCCAATCCGGAGAGCGGTCGTCCACCGAAGTGAGAATCACCAGCACCGGCTCATCGCTGCTGCGGCCAAGGGTCAGCCGGCGCAGCGTGGTCTCGGTCCAGAAACGCGTCGCCGACGCGAACGCCTGCCGGCCGTTGCTGAACCAATAGACCGCCTCGCCCTGTTTTCCCGACTGGCGCAGCGACACCGCCCGGGCCGTCCCATGCGGCAGATTCACGTCGGTCGCCGCCGACACCTCCCAGCCGGCGCCGCGGAAACAGTAGAGCGGATCGTGGATCGCGTGCCGGTTGCGCGTGCCGTCGATCACCGTCAGCGTGAAGGCCTGCCCGCGCATGCGCACGAGCCGCTTCAGCACGCGGGCCGAGCCGTAGATCTCGTGCTCCGCCGGGTTGAGCGGCATCGGGCGCGAATCGAAGAACAGGCCTTTCACCGGCAGTGCATCGAGCCGGTCATGCGCATCCGCCAGCGGGAAGAATTGCCAGAGGCCGGCGAGGCCCAGCGCGACGACAATCGCCAGCCACAACAGCAGGGGTGAACGTTTCATGAGGTGACTCCCTTCGCCGACACCGGTGGCGTCCCGGTGAATGCCGCCGCCGCGCCCAGGCCGGCGAGCGCCGCCCGCAGCCACGGCACGATGCCCGCGGAAAGATACGGCGCGAGGGCCCAGCCGAAGGCCGGCAGCCAGGCCGCGGCCACGATCCACCAGATCCAACCGCGCCACGAGCGCATCGGCGCAAATGCCGCGCACGCCGTGGCGAAGCCGGCGTATTTGAAGGTGTTCATTTCCACGAGTTGCCCGAGCAGGGCCAGCGCCAGGCCGGCGTAGCTCCACGGCAGCAAGGCCGGCTCCCCCGCTCCGCGCCGCCGGCCCAGCGGCGCCAGCCAGACCAGCAGCGCGACCCAGCCCCACGCATCGTAGGGCGAGTGCCGCCACGCGTTGAGCAGGTTGCCCGCGCCCAGCGCTGTCAGCGCGGCGACGGCCCCCGCCCCGCGGGTGAGGG
>JBIJDP010000614.1:0-2504 GCA_044344065.1 Opitutaceae bacterium | reverse complement strand
CTCGACCTCTCGCGCTTTGACCATCTTTCCGAACCGGACATTATCCAACGCATCAGCTCCTTGCTTGCCCTCGGTGTCATCCGGCACCAGCACGCCCAGCGGCGCCAGCCGGCGAAGCCCAGCCAGGCCGATCTGATCCGCGATCCTATCGAACAGGAGATCGTGCGGCACCTGACCAAAATGGGCCAGTCTACCTTGATCGATCTGCAGCATACTTTGGGCGTGTCCCGCAACGTGCTGCTGACCCGGCTCCAGCGGCTGCGCCAATCGGGCCTCTGCTTGCGGGACGGACGTACCCGCGGAGCCCGTTACCGCCTGCGGCAGGATTTCAGCTGGAACTGACCCGCAGTCCACATGCCGACATCATGCCAACGACCACCTCGGTCTGATCTCATGCGAGCCAGGGCCTCAGACAAGAATCGGTTCCATTTTAGGACGATTTCGAGTCATGGTTCACAGGTTGACCCATCGGTGAGACCAGATAGCTTGCTGCGAATCCAACGACGCAGCCGCGACGATTCATCCTCCATGGCACTGAAGGCAACGAAACCAGCTCAAACCACCCGCCGGGTTCGGCCGGCGGTCAGGCCGGTATTTCAGGCCAAGATTGCGGCTCCCGCACCGCAGCATCCTCTGGCCGGTCCGCTGATCGCGGCGTGCCAAAAAGCTGCCAAGTTACCTCGGCACCAATTATTGGCCCATGCCTTGGCACTGGGGTGCAGTCATTATGCCACCCTGTGGCCTGATCTGACCCCAACGACCAGTCACCTGCCGCAAGAAGTGCTGGGCTGTGCCCTGTTGCGCGGTCCGGCAGACGTGGAGACTTTTCAAGCGATACGTTGTGGAGCCATGCTGCTGAGCGATCTGGCAAACTCGCCCGCCGCCATTGCGGCAGCGGCACACGAACTCGGCGTCACTGGCCGGGTGGCCCACCTCGCTCGACTCGGCTTGGCCGCCGACGCTCATGCGGACTACTGGACCCGGATATTGACGGAGTTACCGGTGGGCGTAGCGGCGGAAACCGACTTTTTGCCGGGGATCTCCCGGTTAACTACAGAAACACGTCTATCAGGCCCGGGGCGTGGTCCGGTGCGCACATGGCTGCGCACCCACCACAACCCATGAACACAGCACAAACCATCGCGGAAACTCTCGATCGGCATCTAACACGGCGAACCCACATGGTGGTCTTCGGTTCGGCCGCCTTGCTCCTCGACCAGAACTTCGCACCTCGCCTGACCGGAAGGATTACCAATGACATCGATTTCATCATCCCAGCGCGCCGGGAGATGGCCGTCGATGCCGACCAGCAATTCTGGCAGGCGGTGAAGCGCGCCAATCAGGAGCTCGCAGCCAAGCAGCTCTACATCACGCACATCTTCCCGGAACGTGAGGTCGTCCTGACCCCGGAGTGGAAGAGCAGCACGGTGGCCATGCCCAATGCCAACCTCCGCAATCTCCGTTTGAGCCGGCCCAGCATGCTTGATCTGGTGATCTCAAAGATGGGACGGGGTGATGTGCAGGATCAGGCGGATGTTCGGAGCATGCTGCGCGTGCAGCGGGAGGTTTACCTGTGCGGTCCCACCTCGAATGAAATTGCCGCCGCCGCGCAACGGGCGCACGTGCCGGATGTCTACCGGGAAATCTTCCCGCGCGCCTCGGTGCAAATCATCTCAGCCGCGAGGGAGTATGAACTGGGCGAATCCGCCCGTCATCGCAATCCCCCGCCGAATCCCGGCTACGGATTCGGCATGCGGCCCTGACCAAACAATGAGGAAGGGCCGGTCCTGGCGCGCTTGACTGTCAGCGGCAGGATTTCAGCTGGAACTAACCGCCGCCTTAGGCTGGCTCAGGTCCGCGAACCGTCGCTTCTGTTCGTCCAGGGGCAGTCCGGCCAGTCGCGTCAATTGATTGAGGCTGAAGCGCCGCACCTCGCTCTCCTTCGTCAGGTTCAGCAGGTGCGCCTGGAGGTCCTGATCGAGTTCAAGCAGCTTGAGGTGCTGGGTGACCGTGGCCGGCGACACCCTTTCCTCGGCCGCAAGGGTGATCCGCAGGAGTCCAGTCTCGGCGTCCAACCGCCTCTGCCAGGCCCGTGCCCGGTGGATGGCATGTTGCGCCGGCAGGTCCGGCTTGACTGCGGTGCTGGGCTTGCGAGTGCCCAGATCGCACCGGAACGGGGCGAGGATACTGACTGGGATTGGATTGCCGGCTTGGGCCAAGGCCACCTGCAGCGTTAGCGCCAGTGCCCGGCCACGGGCAACTGGCTCAGACTCCCTCTGCTCAATCACAAGCCGCTCCTCCATGCCTTCAATCAACCGGGCTACCCGGAGCTTGAGCCGCAATTCCAAGAGCCGCGTACCTGCCGCCACCTTCCCCGTCGCCTTGGATGGCCGCACATCCACCCGCTCCAGGAACAACGCAACCAAGTCCCGTTGCTGCCCAAGCGAAAGGGTGGGCATAATTTCCGAAAAACGAGCGAGCGACTGACGGATGCGCACGGCGTC
>JBIJDP010000613.1:0-2505 GCA_044344065.1 Opitutaceae bacterium | reverse complement strand
CTACCTGTAATAAATGTGGTTTGTTATGTGATTTATGAGCCTCATGTGGCCATTACCTTGGTATTCATCCGTGCCATCCGTGTGACCCGCGGTTAAAATTCACCTCTTGGCCCCGGCAATCCCTGCGCATGGAAAAACAAGGGCTGCGGAGGCGGCTCGGGGTGACGGGTGTATCTTGTCCCCATGAACTCCCCTGTTCATATCGACCTCGCCCAATACCCCGCACGAGTTCGCTGGTTCATGGCGATCATCTGGGCGGTGATCCTGGCCAAGTGCGCCGTCATCTGGTGGGCCATGCTCCATTGGAGCGTGCCCATGCATCCGCTCTGGATCGTCGCACCCACCCTGGTCTTCGCCGCCCTCGCGACCGCCATCTGGCTGACCCACCATCGCGAGGACTGATCCCGGCCCTGCGCTTTGTCACGTAATACGTGACAAACTCTCCGGCGGCTCGCCCGCGGGAGGGTTTGGATTTTTTATTGCGTCCGGTATCCCAATTCAGAGGCTGCCGCGGTGCATCCCAAGCCCCTGCATGCGCTCACCCTTCTGCTGGTCTGCTTCGCCGGACTGACGCTCCCGCGTCCGTGCTCGGGCCAGACGGTGATCACCCTGAGCAGCGAGATCGGACCGGCCAACACCAACGCCGCCTCCGTCGCCGGCGTGGGCCAGATCGTCAACTTTACCGGAGTGGCCGCAAACAGCGGCGCCACCATCCTGATCGCAACCGGGAGTAGCGGCAGCGCGGCCTTTGATTTCAGCACAGGCTTCACCGACGGATTCGACCGCTCGGTCGGCAGCACGGCCGGGGCCGGCAATGTGTTCGTGGACCGGAAATACGACAGCTCCGGCACCGCCCTGCTCCTGCTCGATACCAACAACAACGGCAGTTTCACCGACGAATCCGCCCTCACGGGGTTCGGCATGCACAGCGACACCTTCATCACCTTCGATCTGTCGGTGCTGCGCAGCACCTTTGACCTGGCCTCGGACACCCCCTTCCTGCTCACCGGCGCGGCCGGGGTTGCCGACCGATTTGACTCCGGCCAGACCAGCGCGGCCATCATCGCCGACAACACCCAGCTGGCCGTGTTCGACTGGCGCAGTTCCGGACCCTACAACCAGTACAGCACCTTCAGCGTGTCCGTCTCCGGCTCGACGCAGTATCTGACCTTCGCCGGCCTGTCCGGCCTCGATGGCTCAAACTGGGCCGATCACGTCGGCTTCGCCAACGTGCAACTCACCGTCATGGCCATCCCCGAGCCCGCCACCTGCGGCCTCTTTGGTCTGGGACTCGCGTTCATCGGCCTGGCAACCGCCCGTCGCCAAAAGGCAGACCCAAAGAGAAACGCTGATCTTCGCTGATCCGCGCAGATACCAAGCCCAAGGCATTTGGCCGCAAAAATGCATAAGGTTTCTGTCCTGAATATAAGCCCACCCGCGCGCCTATAGGCGCCTCATGGGCTCCATCCGCGTAGTGATTTTTGTGCCTTTTTGCGGCCAAACCGGTTTGCCGGATTGGGATTAGCGGAGATCAGCGCAGATCAGCGTTCCCATCCCTCAAGCGTTCCAGCCGCCGAACAGATCGTCCCAGCAGAAGGCCACCGCCGGACGCTCGTCCATCGGAATTTCGGCCTTGAACGGCAACGTCTCCGCCGCAGCGAAGTCCGCCATCAGGTCGGCCACGGCCTTCAACGACGCGGTCATCACATTCACGTCCAAGTGACTGAGGTCGTCGTCCGGCCGGTGGTGGAAAAAACGCCCCGCGGCGCAGTTCAGCCGCATCAGGGTCAGCGCCGGCACGCCCGCGGCATTGAAGGCGAAATGGTCCGCATACGGCAGCACCCCGCGTTCGCGACGGAAGTATGCGTCATGGCGCGCAAAATAACCCGGCAGCAGCAGATCCAGCTCGCGCGGACCGCTTCCGGAGAGGGTGTTCCACCCGAGCAGCGAACCAAAGCTGTCGAAATTGAACATGAACCGGCCCTCGCGCTGCAATGACTCGCGGTGCCGCCGCACGTAGGCGCCGCTGCCGACCGACAACTGCTCCTCTGCGCCGAAGGATATGAGCCGGATCGTCCGTCGCCGCGGCCGGGGAGCGAGCACACGCGCCAGTTCGATCAATCCCGCTGTCGCCGAACCGTTGTCGTCCGCCCCCACGGAATCCGCCTGCGTGTCATGGTGTCCGCCGAGATAGAGCACACCCGCCGCCGGGTCCGAGCCCGGCAGGTCAGCGACGATATTGGCCGACTGCGATGCGCGCGGACCGCCCACCACCCGGAACCGTGCCCGTGTCGCCCCGCGCTCGCGCCAGCGCCAGGCGTCGAGATAGGCCACGTTGAGCGAGGTCACCACGCCGCAAGCCGCGGCATAGGCGGGAAAGATCGCGTCCGCCAGCGGTGAGGCACCCGGGTAACGCACGTCCACCATCAACACTCCCGCCGGTTGTGCGGCCACCAGCCGTCGGTAGTTCTCGCGCGTCTCGATGTGGCAGCCCAGGTGCAGCAC
>JBIJDP010000612.1:0-2506 GCA_044344065.1 Opitutaceae bacterium | reverse complement strand
AGGGCGGCGCGACCAGTTGGCTTTCTGCGACTCCTTGGAAAGTTTTACCCCGAAGTGGTCCTCGAGCAGCGATGCCAGGCCGACACGCGGCCGGTTCAGGAGCTGCGCGGCGAGCATGGTGTCGAAGATGCTCTTCGGCCGGAAACGGCAGAGGTCGTGCAGCAGACGCAGGTCGAAATCACTGCCGTGCATGACAATGTGCTTTTGGGCCAGCCGCTGCCAGAGTCCATCGAGGGGCAGACCGGCAAGGGCGTCGACGAGGAAGACCTCGCCGTCCACCAGAAACTGGAGGAGACAGAGGCGGGTCTTGTAGTGGAACATGTTGTCCGCCTCGGTATCGAGGGAGACCTCGTCCACGCGGTCGAAAGCAGCGAGCAGCGGGGCGAGCTGGCCGGGCTGATCGATGAGCTGATAGGCGGGCATGCGCGCAACGGTCTTGACGCCAAGCAGGCGTCGCAGGCGCAAGGGAAGGAAGCGGGAAATCATCAGGCGGTCGCGGCAAGCGCGATAGCCTGAACGCTCAACGCTGAACGCCGAACGTTCAACGCCCAAGTTTGCGATAGGGGGAGATCAAAGCCGGAGCTGGCAGAGACGGGTTTATCGTAGGCCTGCGCGCCCGCGCGCGCCTGAACCGCACCCGCCAGCGGGCCGGCCTACGCCGGCGGTTTAACCCTCCCAGGCGGTCAGGAAGGCATCGATCAGTTCCGGCAGGTCGGAACTGTAGCCTCCTTCCAGGATGGCGGCGGCCGGGCGACCGGCTTCCCGGAGCCATAGGCCCAAGGTGGCAAAGTCCTCAGCCTCAAGGGTCATGCTCGTGATGGGATCGGCCGCATAGGCGTCAAAACCGGCCGAGACGAGGATGAGGTCGGGTTTGAAACCGAGCAAAGCCTGCCAGGACTCTGCGAGGGCAGCCATGTGACTGGTGCGAGGGGTGTTGGGTGGAACCGGCCAGTTCCGGCAGTTGGCGAAGGAAGCGGTGCCGGTTCCGGGATAGCCGGGAGACTGGTGAACCGAGGTGAAGAGCAGGCCCGGCCGGCCATGGAGGATGGCTTCGGTGCCATTGCCATGATGGGCATCGAAATCCCAGATCGCGACCCAGGCCGCACCGCGGCGTTGGGCCTGGAGGGCGGCAATGGCGATCTGGTTGAGATAGCAAAAACCCATGGCTTGGTCCGCCGTGGCATGGTGGCCGGGCGGCCGCATGAGACTGAAGGCCTTGGCCCCGGCCATGGCGGCGTCCGCGGCCGCGCAGGCGGCACCAACGGCGCGGCGGGCATGGTCGCCGATGCCGGGAAAGAAAGGGGTGTCGGCATCGAAATCGGCCGGGTGCAGCAAACGCTTCAGGTGGGCGGACGTGTGCGCCAGCCGCAGCGTCTCGTCCGTGGCGCTAGTGGGGACCCGCCAGGTCCAGTCCGGATGGGCGGCGTGCAGGTGTGCAGAACTCAGGCTGATCCGCGCCGGCTGTTCCGGCCGCATGGACGAACCGTAGTCGGCGCATTGCGGGTCGTGGATGATGAGCATGGGGTGGAGGGTAAGGAAAATGGGTAGGGCCCGACCTCCGGGCGGGCCGGGAGTGCTCACACCAGCGGTCGAAGAACCGCCCGTCCGGAGGCCGGGCGCTACCTAGGATCTGAATTCTCGTGGTGATGCATTACAGGCCGGAAAACGAGAACGATTTTGCATGACAGGGAGGTCTGGTCCACGGTGCGGACATGAAAGTCATCGTACTTTGTTCCGGGGGCATGGACTCAGTGACGGCCCTTTACTGGGCGCGGCGGGAGCACGAGGTCGCGGCGGTGCTCAGTTTTGATTACGGGTCGAAGCACAATCACCGGGAACTGCCGCTGGCGGCAGAGCATGCGGCCCGGCTCGGGGTGCGGCACGAGGTGATTGCGCTGGATTTTGTGAACCGGCTGTTCGCCTCCGACCTTTTGAAAAGCGGCGGCGAAATTCCCGAAGGACATTACGAGGCGGAGAACATGCGGCGGACGGTGGTGCCGTTCCGCAATGCCATCATGCTCTCCATTGCGTGCGGTTTTGCCGAAAGTGTCGGGGCCGAAGGCCTGGTGATCGCGGCGCACGACGGCGACCATGCAATCTATCCGGACTGCCGGGAGGAGTTCATGCGGGCCATCGGTGAGGCCATGCGGCTCGGGACCTATGCGAAGGTGAAATTGCTCCGGCCGTTCATCGCGCTGACCAAGGGGCGGATTGCGGCCGAAGGGGCGCAGCTCGGCGTGGACTTTGCCCGTACCTGGTCGTGCTACAAGGGCGGGACGGTGCACTGCGGCAAGTGCGGTACCTGCGTCGAGCGCCGCGAGGCGTTCATGGCGGCGGGGCTGCCGGATCCGACGGAATATGCGTCACAGGATACTCTGCCGGCCAAGCCAAAAACTTTTTAACCACGGATTGCACGGATGACACGGATGGAGACCGAAATTATGGCCACAAAAGGCACAGAAAGCACATGAGGGTATGTTAATTTCTGTGCCTTTTGTGCCTCTTG
>JBIJDP010000611.1:0-2512 GCA_044344065.1 Opitutaceae bacterium | reverse complement strand
CAGCCCGGCTCGGGGATCCTCCGCCGTGAGAGAGTCTTCCGCGCACGTTGGTATCAGTCTGCGAGCATGATAGCCTCCGGTTCCCCACTCAACCGAAGGCCTCCATGCTCAACCTGGATCAGTTTATGAACATCCGTTTTCTCCATCGTCAGGGCCACTCCGTGCGTGAGATCGCTCGGCTGACCGGCCATTCCCGCAACACCGTCCGCAAGCTGCTGCGCGCAACGCAGGCGCCCGTCGCGGCGCCACGGGTGCGTCCCAGCCTGCTCGACCCCTACAAGCCTTACCTCATCGAACGCTGGCAGGCGCACGGCCTGTCGGCCGTCCGGCTGCATCCGGAGGTTCAGGCCCAGGGCTTCACCGGCTCACTCAAGATCGTCCGACGTTTCCTCCAGACGCTGCGCGCCGACCAGCGCATTGATGCCAAGCTGACCGTGCGGTTCGAAACGCCGCCCGGCGAACAGGCCCAGTGCGACTGGGCTGAGGTCGGCCGCTATCCGCAGCCCGACGGCACCTCGATCAAGGTCTACGCCTTCGTCATGATCCTCTGCTACTCGCGCTATCTCTACCTCGAGTTTACCCGTTCGATGGCGCTCTCGACCTTGATTCGCTGTCATCAAAACGCCTTCGCCTTCTTCGGCGGCTGGACCAAACGCATCCTCTACGACAACATGCGCCAAGTCGTGGTCGGCCCCAACCGGACCAACGCCCGCTTCCTCGACTTTAGCCGCCACTATGGCTTCGAGGCCAAGCGCCACCGGCCCTACCGCCCGCGGACCAAGGGCAAGGTGGAGCGCACCGTCGGTTACGTGCGCACGAGCTTTCTCAACGGCCGGACTTTTGCCGGGCTGGACGATCTCAACGGTCAGGGCCGCCATTGGCTCGGCACCGTGGCCAATGTGCGCGTCCATGGCACCACCCAGGCGCGGCCCTGCGACCGGCTGCCCGAGGAAACGCTGATCCCGGTCACCGGACTTAACCTTTACCAGATCTGCCACACTGGCGACCACGACCGCACGGTCGATGCCGAAGCGCTGGTGCGCTTCGAGAACAGTGTCTATTCCGTGCCCGCCCGTTTCGTCGGCACCCGCGTCAGCATCGATGCCGGCGCCTCGTTCATCATCATTCGCTGCAAGCACCTGATCGTCGCCGAGCATCCCCGCGCCACCGCCGCCGGTCAGCGCGTCGAAGCGCCCGCGCACGTCAAGGAACGCTGGGAGCGATCCGTGCGCCCGCCGCTGCGCCTGCCGCCGCAGGGTTGTCATGTTTCCTTCACCGAGGCGGTGCAGGTGCGCGCCCTCGAGCTCTACGCGGAGGTCGCACGATGAGCGCCAACTACGAGCAACTCGCCGCCGATGGACTCGAGCAGATCGGCGCCCCCACCGCCCGCGGTCAACTCGATCAGATCGCGCAGCAGGCCGCCGCCGCAGGCTGGTCTTATTCCCACTTCCTCGGCCGCCTGCTGGAGCCAGAGCTGGCTGCTCGACGCCAGCGCGTCATCGATATCTGCCTGAGCTTTTCCGGCCTGCCGTGGAAGAAGCGTCTGAGCGATTTTGACTTCTCCTTCCAGCCCTCCATCGACCGCACCCTGATCGAGGAACTGGCCACCGGTCGCTTCATGACCGAGGGCCGCAACATCATCTTCCAGGGCCCACCTGGCGTCGGCAAAACCCATCTGGCGATCGCCCTGGGGCTGGTCTGCTCCGAGGCGGGCCAGCGCCTGCTGTTCCTCACCGCCCTCGATCTGGTGCGCCGCATGAAACTGGCGTTCGCCCAAAATCGCATGCCGCATTTCCTGAAGATGCTCACCACCCCGAAGCTCTTGATCGTCGATGAAGTCGGCTATCTCGGGCTCGATACGCAGCAGGCCTCCCTGCTTTTCCAAGTCATCTGCGTGCGCTACGAGAAACAGCTCTCCACCATCATCACCTCCAACAAAGCCTTCGCCGACTGGGGCCAGGTCTTCGCCGGCGACCCCATCATGGCCTCCGCCGCCCTCGACCGCCTCCTGCACCGCGCCACCGTCATCAACATCAAGGGCGACTCCTATCGCCTGCGCGAAAAACGCCTCGCCGGTCTCTTCCCGGGCGCCATCGCCCTTGATCACACGCAGAAAGGAGTCATCCCCACCACCAAACTCAGATCACCCCGTCGATAATCACCTCGGGGCGGGTCAATTCTGGACGGGCGAAAGTGGGTCAAATCTCGACGGGCGTTGACACGGCTGGCGGGGGCCATGAACGGCATGGACGCCGCCGCCGTCATTCGTGCGCAATGGGGCCTGCCCATTGTGCTCCTCACGGCACTGCCGCCAGGCCCCCCCTCCACGCCCACCGAGCCAGCCGGTCACATGCTCATCAAGCCCTTCACTAAGGAGGGGCTGCGCACCGTGCTCGAGCTGGCCCTGGTAAAACCACCGGCCGGCATTCCCAAGGTGCCAAAATGAACCAAGCAGCCCTAAATTTCATCAGATCTTTCCGTGGCAGGTGGTGGTCCGTGACGATCCTGCTGG
>JBIJDP010000610.1:0-2514 GCA_044344065.1 Opitutaceae bacterium | reverse complement strand
GTGGCGGCGGCCGTGGGCGATGACACGGTTCAGGTCGGTGGGTCGGCCGAACAGGTTGAGCCCACGGAAGACCGGGTGGGTGTGGATGTCGATGACACGCATAATGGGAGGGAAGAGAATACAGGTTAGGAACGGGAGAACATCGTGACAAGCGTCGGGAATGTGCCTAGCGAGATGGGGCGATGCCTACAGCTGTCACCAAGAAATCCCGGGATATCCTGCCGGCCCGCGACCGGTTGTTGCGTGCGGCGATGACCTGCTTCGCCCGCGCCGGTTACGACGGCACGACGGTCGATGAGATCGTGGCCGCGGCGCAGGTGAACAAGCGGATGGTCTACCACTATTTTGGCGACAAGGAGCGACTCTACCACGCCGTGCTGGCGGAGGCCTACCGCTCCCTGGAACTCGTGGAGATCGACACCCTCTCGCACCGCACGGACTTCGACGCGCTCACCGCGGAGATCGTGCGCACGTACTTCAACTTCCTGCGCGACCATCCGGAATTCGTGCGCCTCCTGCTCTGGGAAAATCTCAACGACGGTGCGGGGCTGGCCAAGGCGGACTTCCGGCTCAGCAAGGACCCGATGCTCACCGCGCTCAGCCGGCTGCTGCGCGACGGCATCGCCGCGGGCCGCATCCGCGCCGACATGGATGCGCGCTACCTGCTGATCAGCCTCATCGGCCTCTGCCTCATCTACAGCTCGAACCGCTACACCCTGTCGCAGTCCCTGCGGCTGGACCTCGGCTCCGAGGCCGTGCGCGAGGCGGGCATCAGGCATGTCACACGGCTGCTGCTCGACGGCATCAAGGCCCGGGACTGACGGCCGGTCCGCCGGGTGACCGGATCGATGGGGGAGGGGTGCCGTGCAAACCGCCATAGCGCCCGTAACGTGAAGTCCGGCCGGAGGAGAAGCGAGCGCAAAGTAACTAAAAGGTTACTTGGGGTTTGACCTGCCCCTCCGCCGCTGTTGGATACCGCCACCCGCCGGCCTTGTGCGCCGGACCACCTCCGCCCATCGTCCCTTCCCATGGCCAAAACTCCACTCACGGATCACGAGATCGAAACCCTGTTATCCCAGCCGACGCCCGGTGCGATCGAGGCCGTGCGGGCGCTGGACGGCGACTTCATGGTGCTGGGCGTGGGCGGCAAGATGGGCACCTCGCTGGCCGTGATGCTGCGCCGGGCGCTCGATGCCGCCGGCAAGTCCGCCAAGGTCTACGGCGTTTCGCGCTTCAGCCGGCCCTCCGCGAAGACCGAGCTGGAAAAGTTCGGCATCATCCCGGTGTCCTGCGACCTCGCCGACCCGCTACAGGTGACGAAGCTGCCCGAGGTGGCCAACGTCGAGTACCTGGCGGGCCAGAAGTTCGGCACCGACAGCGCGCCGGATGAGACGTGGATCCAGAACACCGTCGTACCCTCCCTCGTGGCGCAGAAATTCCGCGCCTCCCGCATCGTGGTCTTCTCGACCGGCTGCGTCTATCCCTTCGTGCCGACCGGCGGCCCGGGCAAGGGCGCGACCGAGGCGACCCCGGTCGCCTTCCTCGGCGAGTACGCCAGCACCTGCGTGGGCCGCGAGCGGGTGTTCACCCACTACTCGCGCAAGTATGGCACGCCGCAGCTGATGTTCCGGCTCAATTACTCGGTCGAGCTGCGCTACGGCGTGCTGGTGGATGTCGCCACCCGCATCCTGGCCGGCGAGCCGATCGACGTCACGATGGGATACTTCAACCTTATCTGGCAGGGCGACGCCTGTGCGCGCGCCATACAGTGCCTGCAGCAGGTCGCGAGTCCGCCGAAGCTTCTCAATGTCACCGGCTCGGAGAAGCTCTCCATCCGTGCCGTGGCCGAGCAGTTCGGCCGGCTCCTCGGCAAACCGGTGAAGCTCACCGGCCAGGAGGCGGAGGCCGCCTGGATCTCCGATGCCAGCGAGTCCGTCCGGCTCTTCGGCCCCACGACGGTGTCATTGGACCGGATGATGCAGATGATCGCCGACTACCTGCAGGCCGGCGGCAAGCTCCTCGGCAAACCCACCCATTTCGAAACCCGCGACGGAAAATTCTGAACCGACCATGGATCTGCGTACACACCTGCTCGCCGGCCACGTCATCCCTGCGCAACCCCTGGCGCTGGATGCGAACCGCAAATTCTCCGAGCGCCACCAGCGCGCGATCACCCGCTACTACGTCGCCTCCGGCGTCGGCGGCCTCGCCGTGGGTGTGCACTCCACGCAATTCGAGATCCGCGAACAGCATTACGGCCTGTTCAATCCCGTGCTCGAGCTGGCCTCGCGCACGATCGACGAGGAACTCGCGAAGCACCCGCGCCCCTTCATCAAGATTTCCGGTCTCTGCGGCCGCACCGAGCAGGCGCTGGCCGAGGCCGAGACGGCGCTGGGTTACGGCTACCAGGCGGGCCTGCTGAGCCTGTCCGCCTACAAGAACGACACCGAGGACGCCATGATCGCCCACTGCCGGCGCGTGGCGGAGACGATCCCCGTGGTGGGCTTCTACCTC
>JBIJDP010000609.1:0-2526 GCA_044344065.1 Opitutaceae bacterium | reverse complement strand
CTCGACGGCCATGCCATCGGCGGAGGGCCAGATCGTGCGGGTGGGACGGCCGGATACTTTCATGAGTCAGGCCATGCTGGCCGCACCCCGGAGCAGGTTCAATCCTCCATGGGGCGAAGTTTGACCGGCCCATGATGTTGGATAGTCTGCCGGCATGACCGTCATGGATTATCTGGAAGGCCTCAGTTACCTTGTGACCATCGTCGGCCTGCCCTTCGCCATCTGGGTTTTCACCAAGGAACAGCGCAAGGAGCGCGTCAACGACGACGAGGAACTCTACCTCAAGCTCTCCGACGAGTACTCCAACTTCCTGCGCCTGGTCCTCGCCAACGCCGATCTCAAATTGATGACGAAGGTCGAACCCGAGACGCCCTTCGATACCGAACAGATCGAGCGCCGGAACATCCTCTTTGAAATTCTCATCTCCATTTTCGAGCGCGCCTACATCCTCGTGTATGAGGAGAAAATGGACCGGCAGACCGCGCGGTTGTGGCAGACTTGGGACGACTACGCCCGCTACTGGTGTCGCCGCCGCGATTTCCGTGACCTGCTGCCCTTCTTGCTGGAGGGCGAGGACGCGGATTTCCAGCAGTTCATGCGCCGCGTCGCCGCCGAGGAAGCCACCGGACCGCGTGTAGCGGTCAGCGCGAAGTCAGCCGCAGGTGGGAGCGAGCTTGCTCGCGACCGATAGTCCCGACTGCCGCGAGCAAGGGCGGGTTGGCCAAATCCCAATCAGGCCAGAGTCGGCCGCGGTAGGCAGCCCGCTGGCGGGCGCGGGTTGGTCGCGAGCAAGCTCGCTGACCTACCAAATCGGCATTTGCAAACACCCCCCCACTTGGAAGCGCGGCCGCTGCCTCCCAACCCGCAACCTCACCGCGGCTTCGGCGTCAGCATGGCCAGCCCGCGCATCGTGGCATCAGTCACCGCCCGGAAGGTCCAATTGCCGGGCCAGTCGCGGTGCATGAACTCGTCGAGCCGGTCGGAGCCGCCGGAGACCGCCACGGTGCGCAATAGTTTGGTGCCGCACCCGGCGAGTACCGGCAGGCGTTCGGCGCTGGCGCGGGTGAGGCCCTCGATCACCGCCGACAGCATCTGGGTCCGCGTGCTCGCGAGCGTGAGGCCCGTGAAGGCGCCCGTGCGCTGTTCGATGCTGGTGCGCTCGCCGGCCATGTAGGGCTCGAAACACACACTGCCCGCCGCCTTCGGCCCCACGCGGCTCAACCGGCGGAACTCCGCCTGAAATTCCTCGATCGGCATGCCCTGGTAGCACTGGTCGCGCACCCAGTAGATGGCCGAGGCCGCGGCTGCGAGCGTGCTCACCTGCAGCCATTTGCCCTGCACGCCCAGGGCGCGGGTCAGCAGCCGCTCATGCGGCTTCGGCCGGTCGGTGCAGAGTGCAAGCACATCGGTCGAGCCGCAGATGTTGAACAATTGCCCGACCTTCGCCCCCGCCAGGAGCATGCCGGCGCTGCCGTCCATCAGGCCCACGAGCATCGGCGTGCCGGCGCGCAGTCCAAAGGCCCGCGTGATGAGGCCGCCAATGCGGTCGGACTCGTGCACCTCGGGCAGCAGGGACCGGCTCACCCCGAGGTTGGCGCACAATTCCTCGCTCCAACCGTCGAGCTTGAGCGTGCGATAGAGCCCGGTGAACGAGGCGTTCGACGGATCCGTGACGCGCGCCCCGGTCATCCGCCGGTGCAGGAAGGTGTTGAGATGCCCCACCAGGTCGGCCCGGCGCAAACGCTGGGGCTGGTGCTCCAGATACCAGCTCCAGGTGGTCGAGCTGATGCCACCCGGGAACGGACGGCAGCCGCACAGTTGCAGATGCCGGTTTTTGCCGAACTTCGCCTCGATGGCCCGCGCCTGCAACACACTGCGGCGATCCTGGTGCGTCACGATCGGGGTGAGCGCCTGGCCCTTCCGGTCGAGCGCCACCCATGCCGGACACATCACGGCCAGATGGATCGCATCCACCTTCATTGCCTGCCCGCCCAGGCTGGCGATCGCCGTGCGCACGGCCTGCAGCAACTCGTCGGGATCCACCTCGACCTTCGGGCCTTCGCAACGCGAACGGAAAAATGCGCGCGGCGATTCGCACGCCACCTTCGAACCATGGAGAATGCCGGCAATGACCGAAGAGGATCCGATATCGAGTCCGAGGACGGTGGACATGACAAAAGCACTGGACAGACCATCCGGAGGTGACAATGCCGGTTTTCAATCCAGGGTGGAGACCACGAACGCAGCCACTCAGTCTGATCCCCACGGGACGGTTCCAGTGTGGGCAAGGCCGCGGCAATGGGTACGGGCATGCCTGTCCGTTCACGATCCTGCCATAACCCGATTCACTGCATCAATCCGACCAGGACCCTGGACTGTCGCTTCCTTTCAACGAACTCATACCAATAGCCATTAGCTTTTACGCTTCCAAAGCAGGCTTAATGTGTGCAAGAAAAGAGGATGGCCCGCCAATTACCGCCGCTCGGAGAAGAACTGGTGAAGGAAATTGAAGCCGCGTGGGCGCGG
>JBIJDP010000061.1:0-8412 GCA_044344065.1 Opitutaceae bacterium | reverse complement strand
ACGGTTGCAAGCTCGCCCTGCTCTGTGCTGAAGCGGAATCGGTGCCCGGACCGATTCTCGAGATCGGCAACACCAACAGCCGCTACCGCTTCAGTTGCGGCGCGCGCGAGTTTGTCAACCGCTGGAACTGCCACGGCCCGGCGCATCATTGCGCGGTCGGCGTCGGTCACATCACACCCCAACTCGAAAAACTCGGCTCGCTGCTCGGGCTCGAAGTCGTGCGCGTGTGTTAGCGGCGCCGGCTCTCTCTCCGCGCCTCCGCTCCGCGGCACCCTGTCCCCTTGGTGGTCTGGCCTCCTTCCTCTTCCCCCATGAAACTCCCCCGCTGGCTCATCCTGCTCCCCTGTCTGGTGCTGCCGTTGTCCTCCGCCCCCGCGGTGGGGCCGGTCCCGACGACCGGTCAACGTCCCAACCTGGTGTTCGTGTTCAGCGATCAGCAGTCTTGGGACATGATGGGCTGTTACGGCAATGCCCAGGTCAAGACTCCGAACCTTGATCGGCTGGCGGCGCAGGGCGTGCGATTCAACCACTGCATCTCGAATGCCCCCATCTGCACGCCCTATCGGGGATTGTTGCTGTCGGGCCAGCACCCGTTGAAGAGCGGCGCCTTCGAGAACGACGTGCGCATGCTGCCGGGTGAAGGCAAATATTTCGGTGAAGTGCTGCGCGACCAGGGGTATCGGATGGGGTATTACGGAAAATGGCATCTGTACGGCGGCAACCGGGATCGTCCGGTGCCTCCGGGGCCGTACCGCTACGGATTCGATCACGAGTTCCTGACGAACAACTGTACCTTGGTCTACGACGCTGAGCGCGCCTACTACTGGGACGATCAGGGGATCAAGCAGGGCTATGGCGATTGGGAACCCTATGCCCAAACCCGCCAGGCCATCGAGTTTATCGAGAAACACGCGGAGCGGCCTTTCGCCTTGTTCCTTTCCTGGCATCCGCCCCACAACTGGGGCGGGGGGCATGAGACCTATGCCGCCCCCGAGGACTGCCTCGCGCTTTACGATCCCGCCATATTGAAACTTCGGGACAACGTGGCCGATACGCCACGCAACCGCCGCATCTATCAGGGACACATGGCGATGGTCACCAGCATCGACCGCGCCTTCGGCTGGCTGATGGATGCGCTCCGGGCCCAGCGAATCGATGATCGCACCATCGTGGTGTTCACCTCGGACCACGGCGACACGCTCCACTCCCATGGGTTTGTACATAACAAGATGCGGCCGGAGCAGGAGTCCGTGCGCGTGCCGTTGCTCGTGCGCTATCCGCGGGTGCTGCGGCCGAGGGTGAGCGAACTGCTCGTCGGCGCTCTCGACCTCATGCCGACCCTCCTTGGACTGATGCGGTTGCCGGTGCCTTCGACCTGCGATGGCCGCGAACTCGCCGCCGCCATCTTGGCCGAGCGGGACGACGCGGTCGACTCGGTGCCGCTGTTCCTCCCGCCGCTCGACTTCCGGGGCGTCTACACCCGGCGGCACACCTACACTTTCGACACCAGCGGAGGGGCCACTTCGCTTTACCGGGAGATGTTCTTCTCGAAGCCGGACGGAATCAGCTGGAACTGCCTCTTCGACCGTGAAACCGACCCGTCGGAGAAGAACAATCTCTTCAACTCCCCCCACCAGCCGGATCTACGCGCCGAGTTGCACCGGAAGACCCTCGAGTGGATGCGAAAGTACGCCGACCAGGGGGTGCCTTACCAGACGCTCATCGGCGCGGTCATCAGCGAGGAGGACCGGGAGGCCCGTCGGCAGCGCAATTGGAATGCCTACACCGGCATCCTGAAAGGGCGTCCCCATGATCTTCTCCCCCAGGCCGCTGTCCCGGCGCAGACCGGTCCCGCGTCACCGCAAACCCGCCAGCCATGATGCCCATGCACCTCCCGACATGCGATGTCTCGCGCGACACTTCCCACCCGCCGACCAGCCATGATCCCCGGGGGGGAGAACGACCGACAACTTACATGTCCGCCGGAGTGCGCAGGGCGGCGCTGGTCGCCCTGGGCCTGGCGGCCTTGTCAGTCCGCGGCAACGCGGACCCGCTCGCGGCGCAGTTTGCGCAACCGCCCGATTCCGCCCGTCCCGGCGTGTATTGGTATTTCATGGACGGAAACCAAACCCGGGAGGGCATGACCGCCGACCTCGAGGCGATGCACCGGGCGGGCCTGCGCAAGGCCCTCCTTCTCGAGGTCAACATCGGCGTACCCCGCGGGCCGGTGGATTTCATGAGCGAAGCGTGGCAGGACAACTTTGCCCATGCCGTCCGCGCGGCCGACAAGTTGGGTATGGAGATAATTCTCGGTACCGGACCCGGCTGGTGCGGGGCGGGCGGTCCCTGGATCGCCCCCGCCCAGTCGATGCAACACCTCCAGTCCAGCGTGGTGCAAGTCAAGGGTCCGGGGCGAATCAGCACGACTCTGCCGGTTCCCGGACCACGCAGGCCCTCGCCCTTTGCGGGGCTCTCGCGCGAGCTGACCGAGAAGCGGCAGGCCTGGCACACCGACGTCGCGGTGCTGGCCTTTCCGACCCCGGCCATGACGGCTCCCACCGACCAGCTGGACGTCAAGGCACTTTACGATACGCAGCCCTATTCCAGCTGGAAGCACGTGCCCAGATATATCGAGTCGTTGGCTGCATATCCGGAGCCGCCGCAGAACGCGGTCATCAATCCCGCCAAGATGCTCGATCTTTCCCCGCATCTGCGGAAGGACGGATCGCTCGACTGGGAAATTCCACCGGGCGAGTGGACCGTCATGCGGTTCGCCGCGCGCAGCACCGGCGCGACCACACGCCCCGCGCCTACGCCCGGACACGGCTTTGAATCCGACCGGTTCAACCCTGAGGCTTTCGCCTATCATTTTGAACAGTTCCATCGAAAGCTCATCGACAAGGTCGGCCACCGCCAGCCAGGCCGGGGCTGGACGGCCTTGCATTTGGACAGTTGGGAATCCAGTGCGCAGAACTGGTCCGGCGCCTTCCGTGCGGAGTTCCAGCAGCGCCGGGGTTATGATCCACTGCCGTTCTTCCCCACTTACAGCGGACGGGTGGTGAGTTCACGGGAGAAGACAGAGCGCTTCCTGTGGGATCTCCGCCAAACCGCTCAAGAACTGGTGATCCAAAACCACGCCCAGGTGATCCGGCGTCTCGCCCACGAGAACGGCTTCTATTATTCCAGCCAATTCTACGACATGAACCCGGCCGGCGATCTGGATCTTGGCGCAGTGGCCGATGTCCCGTCCTGCGAGTTCTGGTCTGGAACCATCGACACAGTGTACAGCTGCATCGAGGCGGCTTCGATCGCTCACACGATGGGGCGCCCCGTAGTCCGGGCGGAGGCATTTACCGCCTATCCCAAGCACGGCTTTGTGGACTCACCCACTGGCATGAAGAATCAGACCGACTGGGCGTTGGCCATGGGCGTCAACGATTTCATCATCCACACGTACCAGCATCAGCCGCTCGGTAGCGATGGCCCCAGGCCGGGATTGGCGATGGGACCATTTGGTGTCCAGTGGCACCGACATCAGACTTTTTGGCCGATGGTCGGCCCGTTCCACGAGTACATCGCCCGCTGCGGGCAGATGCTGCGTCAGGGGATCTCCGTGGCTGATATCCTCTACCTTACGCCGGAGGGTGCACCTCACATCTTCCTGCCGCCGGAGGATGCCATGCAAGGCACGGGACTGTTGCGCGAGAAAAAGGGATATGGGTTCGATGCGGTCAGTCCGCGCATTCTCGCGTCTCGCGCCAAGGTCGAAGGGGGCCGCATTGCGTTTGCCGAGGGCAGTTCGTACGGTCTGCTGGTCCTGCCGACGTGGAAGACCATGACGCCGGAGTTGCTCGCGACGATCGAGCAACTCGTACGGGACGGAGCCACCGTGATCGGCGCACCCCCGGGCAAATCGCCCAGCCTCTCCGGCTATCCGCAGTGTGATGAAAGAGTAAATACGTTGGCGCGCAGCATCTGGGGCGGAAGCGAGGTTCCGGCGCAAGTAACTGAGCGCAGGCTGGGCAAGGGTCGCATCGTCTGGGGCGGGGAGAGCACTGCGCCGGCCAGCGCCGACAAGATGTACCCCTCGTATGCTTCCACCGCCGCACTTTTGCAGCAGTGGGGCACACCGCCGGTCTTCGCCTCGGCGGGTCCAGTGCGTTGGCACCTGCGCCGCACGGCGGAGCGGGATATCTTTTTTGTGTCCAACCGCGAAGCCACCGCGGTGGAGACCAAATGTGCGTTCCGCACCGACGGTGCGGCACCCGAACTGTGGGATCCCTTGACCGGCACCCACCGTCCGTTGCCGCAATTCACGATGGGCGGCGGTACGGTGGAGGTCCCATTGCGCTTTGCCGCACATGGAAGCTATTTCGTGGTCTTTACGAGAGGAGGTGCCCGCCAGGCTGCCGCGTCGGGTGAAATGAACTTCGCGGAGGAGAGGATTCTCGGCACACTCGCCGGCCCCTACGAGGTCACTTTCGATCCGGCCTGGGGCGGACCGAAGGAGCGGATGGTCTTCCCAGAACTCACGGCGTGGAACCTGAGCGCCGAAGAGGGAATCAAGTACTACTCGGGAGAGGCGGTCTACCGAAAGAAATTCGATCGGCCCGCCGGACTGCAGAACGACCGACGAGTGTTTATTGATCTGGGCGGCGTGCACAAACTGGCACGGATCAAAATCAACGGCGTGGACTTGGGGATTGTATGGACGCCGCCGTTCCGGGTGGAGGTGACGGACAAGCTGCGCCCGGCGGGCAACGAGTTGGAAGTGACAGTGGTCAATACGTGGGCCAACCGCCTCATTGGCGACCAACAATCCCGGAACAAGGACGTCCGGAAACTGCAATGGGAGTCAGGCTTGCTCGCGGGCAAACCGTACCCGGCAGGTCGCTACACGTTCACGACGGCACAAGGCGACTATAAGGCTGATTCGCCGCTGCAGGAATCGGGGCTCCTGGGGCCCGTGCAGCTCATTTCTCCCCGATGAAACCCACCACCCCTTCTTTCCTCGCCCGCCTCTCCGGATGCCTGCTGGCCGTCGTCACCGCGCTGCCCGGGCAGTCGTTGCCGCCGGCTCCCGCCCCGGTGCCGAGGGATGCGGAGTCCACCGTGGAGCTGTCGCCCTTCCTGGTCGAGGAGTCGCAGGATGCGGGCTATGCCGCGCGCGACAGCCTGGCGGGCATGCGGCTAAAGACACCGCTGGCCGACATCGCCTCGCAGGTATCCGTCTTCACTCCGGAACTCATGGCCGACCTGGCGCTGACCGGCCCGGACCAGGTGTTCATGTATTCCACCAACGTGGACACTACGCGCGAGGGCTACACCCCGGAGGGCGGCGACAACGGCGCCACGGTTGGCGCGACCTTCCTGAACACCGGCAACCGTTCCCGTGGCATCGCGACGCTCGGGATGATGCGGGATTTCTTTCCCACGTCGTTTTCCACCGACACCTACAACTCCACCCGCATCACAATCGCCAGCGGCCCCAACGCCATGCTCTTCGGCCTCGGCAGTCCGGCGGGGATGACGGACACATCGACCAAGCGCGCGGAGTTCCGCAGCACCTACTCCTTCGGCGGCACCTACACGCGCTTTGAGGGATATCGTCTGGAGACGGACCTGAACCGGGTGCTCGTGCCGCGGAAGCTTGCCCTCCGGGTGGCCGCGCTGCGGGGCAACGACCGCACCTTCCGGCCCGGCACAAGCGACTTCAATGAACGCCTGTTCGGCACCGCCACGTACAGGCCGTTTGGCACCACGACCGTCCGAGTCTCGATCGAGGGCATCGACCGGACGGCTTCGCTCGCCTCGATGGTGCTGACGCGGGACTATTTAACGCCGTGGTGGGACTCGGGCAGGCGGGGATTCGACAGCCGGGGCCTCACGCCCACGACCCCGGCGGCGCAGGTGAACAACGCTCTGGCCAGCCAGGGGCAGCAGGGCGTGCTGATTCCGCTCACCGGCCGCCTGACCTACGTTTACGGCGGAACGGGCGCTTTTCAGGACGGCTTCTTCAACCTCGTCAACACGGCCCGCACCAATGGTGCCAGTCTTCAAGCGGGAGTTCCGACCCAAGACAGCACGCCGGCGTGGAGCCTGCGTCGTCCGGACATCGTCGATCCCAATTTCAACGCCTTTGGCACCGCGACGGCCGTCGAGCACAAAGGCACCATCCGCAACGCATTCCTCGAGCAGCAGCTCAGGCCGGACCTGATCCTGGAGCTCGCCTTCTCCCTCGAGAATTTCCGGGAGCGGCGCGGCAGCTTCTTTCGGCCCGACGTGATGAACATCGAGGCCGATGCCAACCTCTATCTGCCCGACGGCACGGCCAATCCGGACTTCCGCCGCCTCCTCGTGCAGACCGACACCTTCGGAGGCATCACCTACAACCGGAACGGCAACGCCCGGGCCATGATGGTGTACTCGCCGGATTTCAGCAAGGCCTCTGGCTGGCGGCGTCACCTCGGGCGTTACAACTTCGGGGCGATGTGCGAACGGTGGGACAGCCAGAGCAGGAGCCAGAACCTCCGCCTGAGCACGCTCGACCAGGCCTCCACGTACACGACGGCGGCCCGCAACAACGCGATCGATCCCAATCGCATCTTGTCCACCCGCTACTACCTGTCGCCCGGAGACACCTACCGGCCCGTAGCGCCACGCTTCGGGGATGCGTTGAATTTTGCGGAACCCGTCGCGCTGAAACTGCCCAACGGGGAGCAGATGACGTATCGCCTGTGGACCCAGGACGGCGGCTTTGGGCCCCCCACGGGATCGAGGCAGCGGACGGTTTCGCAGCTGGCGACCGGTCAGGGATATTTCCTCCAGGAGCGGGTGCTGGTGTACGGCGGCTACCGGAACGACGCGGTCAAGCGCGCGCAGTCGCTGACTCCGGAGAGCAGCGCGCGAAAGCAGTGGCCCCAAGTCAACGGCACGGTCGCCGCCACCGGCCTGTATCCCAGGGTGGAGGACACGCGCTATGTGGACTGGGATTTCCGTGAAACTGGCGAGTCGTTCAACTGGGGGGCGATCGTCCGGCCGCTTCCCTGGTTCCAGGTGCACTTCTCGGATTCGGAGAATTTCGGCGTGCAGACCAACGCCAACATCTGGATGAGCCCGTATGGCGAGGCAATTCCCGGATCGAGAGGGCAGGGCCGCGATTACGGGTTCAGCATTCGATTGCCGGACAACAAGCTGATGCTGCGAGTCAACCGGTGGAGCAACAACCAGACCAACGGGGCCGTGACCAACGCGGTGCTCGGGTTGCGCGACGCGCCCCTCCGCATCGAGAATCGCTTGCTCGAGATCGCGCCCG
Organism: Opitutaceae bacterium; assembly: GCA_044344065.1. Lineage (GTDB taxonomy): Bacteria > Verrucomicrobiota > Verrucomicrobiia > Opitutales > Opitutaceae > UBA2377. Next base: position 1,097 of record JBIJDP010000061.1, on the reverse strand, counting down.
GCGTGCCGAAGCAGGGCATCGATCTCGAGCGTTACTCCAGCACCTCCTATTTCGTCACGTCCATGCTCGAGGCGCGAGGCCTCGACGTTGAACTCGTCGCGAACCCGACGGATTCCTGGAGGGCGATGCTCAACCTCGGCAAACAGGAGGCCCGGACCCAGCTCGATGACAACTGGTGGCGGTGGGTGGAAGAGAGACTGCCGGTATGGCAAAGGGCAGGATCAGGTTGGGAAACCCAGTCGATCGGCGTGGGAGATCCGACACCGATCCGGCAAATCTACCAGCAGTGGCTCGCCGCTTATCGCGATCCGTTGATGGCGGTGGACGGCCGCGTCACGGACAACCAGCGCAAGTGGCGCGCCAATGCCGTCGTGTCGCACGACTTCAAGACCGGGCGGTTGAAGGATTGGACGCTTGGGGGTGGGGGGCGCTACCGCAGCGCGCCCTCCATTGGCTACCCGCTGAAAACGCTGCCTTCCGGCCAGAGCGTGGCGGACCTCAACCGTCCCTACCAAGGCGATGACGAACTCTATTTCGACGTCTTTGCCCGCCATGTCGTCCGCCGCGTCCCGCTCCTGGGCCAGCGCGCCCGGGCGCGAATCCAGCTCAACATCCGCAATCTGTTCGATGCGGGGGGCATCACGCTGCTGGAAACGAAGAGCGACGGCACGCCGAAGATCTACCGCTACCAACTCCCCCGTGAGATTATCCTTTCCTGCACGGTTACCCTATGATCGGCGGCCTGGCTTCATCGCTGCAACCCTGGTGGCTCGTGCCCGCCTGAACCTCTTATCGCCATGAATAGATTCCTTTGCCCTCTCTCTACGCTGGTGGCCGGCACGATGCTGGCGGCATCGCTGGCGGGCGCCGTGACGAACCCGCCCAACATCATCTTCATCCTGGCTGACGATCTGGGGTGGCGGGACACCGGATGCTACGGCAGCACGTTTTATGAGACGCCGCACATCGACGGATTAGCGGCCCGCGGGGTGCGGTTCACGCAGGCCTACGCGGCGAATCCGCTCTGTTCGCCAACCCGGGCCAGCATCCTCACCGGGCAGCACCCGGCTCGCATCGGCATTACCTTCCCGGACTGT
>JBIJDP010000608.1:0-2529 GCA_044344065.1 Opitutaceae bacterium | reverse complement strand
CGTAATCGTTCTCGTTCTCGAATGCACACGTTCCAAACCGAGAAAGAGAAAGATTAAGAGAACGAGAAAGATTGGATTCTAGCGCGGACAATATCAAAGGCGGGGATCGGAATCCCCGCCCTACATTTCCGGCCTACCTCCGTAGCCTTGGCGATGCTGGGTTAATTCTGTCCATCGCCCGTGTTTATTTGTATCCGCCCCCGCTTTCACCTTTGCTCCCGCCATGCCTGCACGCCCGATCGAGCAATTTCATGAAGTCCTCCGCGCGGCCGTCGACGAGGGCACGCTGCTCAAGCTCACGCTGGGCAAATACCGCGGCGCCGACGCCTCCTTGCGCAATCTCTTCGTGCGCGCGGTCACCCTGAAAAGCGGCCCGCACCTTACGTTCGTGTGGCGGCATGAAACCCGCGACATCACCAAGAACCTGCCGCCCGCCGACGCCCTTACCCAGCTCGCCGCGCTGATCGGCCATGATTTTCTCGACGCCCACCTCTTCACCACCGCCGCCACCGCCCAGTTGGAATGCCAGCCCGAGGGCGCCGCGCGCCTGAAGCTCATCCCGATCGTCGGCAGCTCATCCTCTTCCCCGGCCCCGGCCGCCGCCCACGACCAGCCCAAGACCCACCTCATCCCGGCTTCGGCGCCCTGGCTCCGGGCGCTCGGCATCACCAACGACCGCGGCCAGCCCCGCGAGGGCATGTCGGACAAATTCCGCCAGATTCAGAAATTCACCGAACTCCTCGGCCACCTGATCGCCGAGTCGCCGCTGCCCACGGACCGGCCGCTGCGGGTCGTGGACATGGGCTGCGGCAAGGGCTACCTGACCTTCGCCGTCGCCAGCCTGCTCGGCGCCCGCGCCACCGTCCTCGGTATCGAGCGCCGCGCCGATCTCGTGGACCAATGCAACGCCGCAGCCAAGGCCCATGGTTTCACCAACCTGCAGTTCACCGTGGGCGAGATTGGCGCGACCGATCCTGGTGCCATGGACATCCTCATCGCCCTGCATGCCTGCGACACCGCGACCGACGGCGCGCTCGCCCAGGGGCTGAAAGCCGGCGCCACCCTGCTCGTGGTCTCACCCTGCTGCCAGAAGGAGCTGCGCGCCCAACTCGCCGCCCCGGCCGTGCTCGCCGATGCCCTCCGTCACGGCATTTTCCAGGAACGCCAGGCCGAATTTGTCACCGACGCCCTCCGCGCCCAGCTTCTCGAATGGTCCGGCTGCCGGACCAAGGTGTTCGAGTTCATCTCCACCGAGCACACCGCCAAAAACCTGATGATTGCCGCGATCAAAACCCAACCGGCCGGCGACCCCGCCCGCGCCGCGCGCCTGCGCGAATTCGCGGCGTTCTACGGCATCCGCCACCAGCACCTCGCTGCGCTGCTCGGCCTCGATCTCGTATCGTGAAACAAGCATTGCACAGGAGAAAACAGAGAGCGCGGAGATTTTTAAACAGCTTGCTCCGCTCCCTCAGTTTCCTCCTGTAATAAGGGCTTGGTTTATGCGTCTTTTGAATCCCTTGCACGTGACTCCGGATGAACTGGACTGAACTCGACTGGCCGGCGCTGGACCGGTTGCGCCAGGGATTCATCAGCGGCGGCGCCGCGCAAGGACCCTATTGGCAGGGCGAATCCGCCCTCGCGAGCTACGACCTGACCTACGGCGAGCGCATCGGCTGGAAATGGGACCATGTGCTCACCGAGCTGCGTCTGCGCGGCTGGGCGCCGACAGCCCGCTCGGTCGTGGACTGGGGCTGCGGCAGCGGCGTGGCGGCGCGGCGCGTGATCGATTTCTTCGGGGCCGGGAATTTCGACGAACTCCTGGTTTGGGATCATGAGGCCATCGCCGCCGATTTCGCCGCGGCCGCCGCCGGCCGGGCCTTCCCCGGGCTGCAGGTGAGCCAGCTCACACCGGGATTCCTGCACTCGGACGAGCCGATCGGCCTGTTGCTCATCAGCCATGTGCTGAACGAGCTTTCCCCGGAGCAGCTCGCCGGACTGCGCGCTCTGATCGACCGGGCCGCGGCCGTCATCTGGGTGGAACCCGGCACCCACGCGGTCAGCCGCCAGCTCGGCGCGATCCGCGACGCGCTGTGCGACCATTTCCGGATCATCGCCCCCTGCACGCACCAGGCAACCTGTCCGGCCCTCGCCGCCGGCAACGAACGCGAGTGGTGCCACCAGTTCGCCGCGCCGCCTTCCGAGATTTTCGCCAATCCCGACTGGGTGAAATTCGGCCAGCGCGCCGGCATCGACCTCCGCAGCCTGCCCTACTGTTTTTTCGTCGTGGACCGCACCGCCCAACCGCTGGAGCCGGGCTGGTCGCACATCATCGGCCGCCCCGAGCACTTCAAGCCCTACGCCCGCCTGCTCAATTGCGACGCCACCGGCCTGATCGAACTCACCGTGCCCAAGCGCACCGCCCCGGCACTTTTCAAGGAACTAGGCCGCACCAAGGCCCCGCTCGTGTACCGCTGGACCCGCGACGGCGAAAAAGTCGCCAACGGTCACCGCCTCGGCGCCGAGCCCGCG